>JBBRVA010000823.1:0-3825 GCA_038247295.1 Caldilineales bacterium
AATCAGTAGGACAGTAGAACAGTGTTTGTACTGTCTCACTGTCCTACTGATTCACTACTGATTCACCGGAGAATAGTATGGTTATTTCCGCCCAAGTGTACTAGCCTGGCATGGCAGCGCGCGTGCGCACGTATTGGCTCAACACGGCCAAATGCACATCCATCCGCTGGCGTAATTCTAGCGACATTTCGCCGGTGGCGCGATTCACACCCGCGTCGCCAATATTGCTGAGTGTTGGGCCTACCTGCACCGCACCAACTTCGTAAATCAGGGTGCGCGCGATGTGATCCAATGCCAGCGCGCTGCGTTGTCCGCCCATGCTGGCGAGGAGGACAAATGGCTTCCAGCGACCAAAGTCGCTATCAAGTGCATAATGTAAAAAGTTGAGGAGGACGGCACTTGCCCCAAAATTATAGATGGGTGAAGCCAGCACCCAGCCATGCGCAGCATTAAATTGCTGGGTGGCTGCGAGCAGACCAGGTGCATGGGCGGAGGCCGGGTAGGACCCAATTTCTAGTGGCGCGAGATCGAGCAACTGTGCATCGATATCTTGGGTAACCAGCGACTCTACGGCATAGCGCGTCATGATGCGCGAACGAGAATGCTGGCTGAGGCTGGAAGAAACGACGACAACGGTTGGTGAAGACATAGTATGACTTTCCTCACTATGAAGGGTATAGGGCTAGTCGTTGCCCAAGAATAAGATTTAGAGATTAGAGATTGGAGATTAGGCGAATCTCCAATCTCCAAATTATTCTGGATGATAACGGAGGTCAATTGATCCTGCTTGATCGAGCTATTCTGTCACCACGGGTACCCGTGGCTGGGATGGGGTCGTCATGGTTGGGATGTTGCGCGCTTGCCACCAACCCCACAGCGCTACCACCAGCGCCAGCGCGACCAGCACGACCACAACGGTAAATGTATCCTGCATGGCGGCCACTTGCATGGCGGCTGGCGCATCGGTAGCGCTGCCTTCGAATGTCCCGTGCGCGTGGAATGCCACCCGGCTGGCCCAAACTGCGCCCAGGACAGCAATGCCTACGGTCTGGCCGAGTGTGCGCGTGACCGAGAGCAGCCCCGACACCACACCCAGCCGTTCACGCGGCACCGAACCCATGACGGCGCTGTTATTGGGCGATTGAAAGATACCCATGCCCAAACCAATCGGCAAGAGACGGAGGATATAGCCAAGCGCCGACGTGTTGGCGTCTAGGGTCGTGGTGGCAATATAGCCAACCAATAGCGCCGCCAGCCCAATCACCGTGATGCGGCGTGCGCCATACCGATCCGACAGGCCGCCGGCAATCGGCGCCATGATGCCTAACATGATCGGCAGCACGGCTTGGAGCGGCCCCACCAACTGGATCCCATAACCCAGAATATTTTCCAGATAAAAGGGCATCAGCAAAAAGACGCCGGAAATGGCAACAAAGGTGATAAAGCCCGTCCCCAGATTGACGCTGAAAAGCTGGTTGCGAAAGAGGCGCAGATCGATCACTGGATCGTTGACACGCAGTTCCACCGCAATAAAGCCGATCAGAAAAACCAGCCAGACGCCCAAGAGCGTCAACGGTAGCCCATGGGTAAAGCCCAAGCCTTGGGCCAGCGACAACCCCAACAGCAGCGCCAACAAACTGATAAACAGGAGGAATGCGCCCAGATAATCAAAACTTTGTCCCCCAGGTGGCTGAGTGGCCGGGACAAAGCGCTGCGCCATGATCGTGCCAATGATCCCAATCGGCAGGTTGACCAAAAAGATCCAATGCCACGATGCCGCCGAGATTAAGAGCCCGCCTACCAATGGCCCTGTTACCACGCCGAGCGAAACAACCGAACCCAGAATGCCCAGCGCACGGCCCCGTTCTTGCCCGGGGAAGGCTTCGGTGACAATCGCCGCGCCCAGCGCCAACGTCATCGCTCCACCTACACCCTGCAAGACACGAAAACCGATCAGCCAGTAAACGGTGGGCGAAAGCGCACAGAGCACCGAACCCAGCGTAAAGATCACAAAGCCGGCGACAAAGATCGGTTTCTTGCCGCGAATATCCGCCAAGCGACCAATGCCCAACATCAGCGTCGTTAAGGTGAGCAGGTAGGCCAGCACTACCCATTGAATAGTGGTAAAGTTGGTCTGCAACTCGCGCACCAAGGTGGGCAGGGTAATGTTGACAATTGAGCCATCGATCGTCGCCAGAAAAATGCTCATCGCCACGGCGGCCATCACATACCACTTGCGGCCATAGTCGATCGCCGCTGTTTGTACAGAATTCATGACCTACACGCTTTCTTTGTGGGTAAAATCGTAACGATTCAGCCCGGGCACCCAGAGGGTACCCGCGCCATCCCTGGCGGCGTTCCCGGCTGTAAAACTCATGCCTGAATCGTTATGCAAAATCAATGATTTATCAATAGCCTACTTTACCAAACAAATCGCCCCCGCGTATTGATCGCTGGGTCGGATTGTTCCTGTACAAAGGATCAGGCTACTTGGCCCCACCAACAACTTTTCCGCTTGTCACCCTAGAACTTGACCAAGTAACGAGTAACCAACGAGAACTTAGTTTTGCATGCTTACTAAACCCCAGACACCGTTGATTTGTCAAGAATTTTCTTTGTAAATTAAACTGTAGGGGTCTCCATTTTGTTGTGCTGCCACCTGCCACCTTTCAGGTCAACAAAAACAGAATACTCATCAGCCCAAAGTGTACAAATCCAGTGTTTTTGATAAGGCCCAAACACTGGATTACACTTTGCCCAGATGAGCCAAACAGAAACGAATCTCTATGCACCGACAGCTACGCGTCTTTGCCCTGTTTGCCATCGCCCACATGCTCTCCTACTTTTTCCGCACGGCCAATGCGGCGTTGGCCGGCGATCTCACGCGCGAAATGAATTTAGATGCAAGCCAATTAGGCTTGATGAGCAGTCTTTTTTTCCTGGCCTTTGCGGCGGCGCAAATTCCACTGGGCATTGGGCTAGACTGGATTGGCCCGCGCTGGGTGACGCCTGGCTTAATGCTGTTTGGGGTGGCTGGCAGTTTTCTTTTTGCCAATGCCCATTCGTTTGCAACATTGGCTTTGGGCCGTGTGCTGATCGGTCTGGGCACGGCGGGGATTCTGATGGGCGCGCTCAAGGCTTTTAGCCGCTGGTTTCCGCCTGAGCGATATGCCACCATCTCGGCGTTGATGGTCGGTTTTGGCTCCATGGGCGGTCTGGCGGCATCGATTCCGCTGGCGCGGCTGAATGCAATCTTTGGTTGGCGGGGCATTTTTCTGGGCGGGGCGATTGCGCTGGCCGTAGTCGCGGCGGCGATTATGTTTTGGGTGCGCAATACACCACCGGGCGAACAGTGGCATACGCCAGACGCGGCTGATGGTTCGGTTGCCGCAATTTTTCGCAACGGGGCTTTCTGGCGCATCGCGCTGCTTAGTTTCTGTATGAATGGTGTCCTCTTAGCGATGCAGGGGTTATGGGCCGGTCCCTATTTCAATGATATCTATGGTTTCGACAAGATCGCTGCGGGCAACCTGCTCTTTTTGATTGCCATCGGCGCCATGATCGGCTTTGGCGCGTCCGGCTGGTTGGCGGATCGTTTTGGGCTAACGCGCATTGTCATGGTGGGCGCCGTTTTGCAGATTATTTGTGTGCTCCTCTATGCCCTACGTCCGCCTGTCATTGGGCTGCCGGTGATTAATCTCTTCTTTGGTTTCGGCGGTGGCATCAGCGTGGTGTTGATGCCGCAAGTCCGTCGCCTCTTCCCCAGCGGATTAGTCGGTCGGGCCGTCAGCACGTGCAACCTCTTCTCCTTTGCTGGCATCTTTG
>JBBRVA010000824.1:0-3823 GCA_038247295.1 Caldilineales bacterium
GCCGGTTGTGGTCAACTCAAACGTGCTATCACGGCCCAATCTGCGGCTGGGCGCAGCAAGTTGGGCCGCACCAAAACTATTCCTGTTGGGCAAGAAGAAATAGCGCCGACTCTGTGAAGAGTCAGCGCTATAAAACGAACACTTTTTCGACAGTGTCAAGCAGATCGGGTATCACGGGCCGGCGTACAGTCTCAGACAAAGCTAGCCTTATGCCGCCTTGGTCAATGTTTTAATGCATGCAGTACACATCCGCTTGGAAACGGACCGCGTGCCATCAAGAACATTAACTTTCTGGATATTAATATCCCAACGCCGCCGAGTGGCCTTGTTCGACCAAGGGCGTGAATTGCCATATTGTGGGCCCCGACCACACTGTTGACATCGAGCCATTATTTTGTCCTCCCAATTTTCAGTTCACGTTTTTAGTTCAAATTCTAGCGTACAATCTAAATTCAAAATCTAATTGTTGCCGGCAAACGCATTTTGCTGCCGTTAAATTTTGCAATAATCGGATAACCTTTTTATCCTATCATACAGACTTTGGCCTGTCAAAACTGGCGGCTAGGGTTTGTCTTTCTATCCTCGCGGGGTGCTTCATGGTATACTTTTATCCTAGAAGAAAGCTTTGTCTGCGACAGGTAGAATATGGAGAACACGCCCGACACTTACAAACAAGATTGGCGCCTACGCAATTGTTAAAGCGAGTATCTATGTCACTCTCTCTCGAACATGTGTCATCTGATGGTAATCTAGCTCCTTCTCGGGATGTTACGCCTACTGGGCTAACCCCGAGCTTGGTGAGTGGGGAGAAACCAGATGAAGGTGAACATGGTTTTTTACAAAAATATCCATTAGATCAACCGATGACGACCTTTGATGGCGCCGATATGCGGTCGCTGCTGCAAGCTGCGCACGATTGGCTGGCCCAACATTATGAAATGGTCAACCGACTCAATGTCTTTCCGGTGCCCGACGGTGATACCGGTACCAATATGCTCTTAACTGTCAAAGCCGCCTGGGCCGCAATCCAGGCTAAAGGCGGCGCAACAGCCGGTACGGTTATGGTTGCTGCGGCCGATGGCGCACGCCAGGGTTCACGCGGCAATTCTGGCGTCATCTTAAGCCAGATTTTGCATGGTTTCAGCCAAAGTGTTGCTCACAAAGCCAACGTGACTGCTCAAGACTGGTCTGATGCCTTGTTGCGTGCCTGCGAAGTAGCCTATAAAAGTGTCCCTAATCCAGTTGAAGGCACAATTTTGACCGTGGTGCGCGAGATCAGCGCCACGGTGCGCACGGTCGAGAAAAATAGTGATCTGCGCCGGCTGTTGGCCACCATCGTACATGCCGCCGACCAAGCTGTACAACGGACGCCTGATCTGTTGCCTGTCTTGAAAAAGGCCGGCGTAGTCGATTCGGGTGGTAAAGGTCTCTTCCTGATCTTCGAAGGCATGCACCGGGCCTTGATGGGGCAGGCGATCCATGGCGTGATCGATGGCGGCGTGTCTGCGCCCGTTGCGGATGGCGATCAGCCCTACCAATCCAAAGGCCACCGACCCCTGCCACTGCGTGAGTGGGGTTTTGATGTCCAATTTTTGATCGAAAAGCCCAATCAATCCCTCGACGAGATCCGCATCACAATTGCCAACATGGGCGATTGTCCACTAGTTGAGGGGGATGAAAACCTGATCAAGGTGCATGTACATGTGGCTGATCCGGGTCAGCCGCTCTCCTATGGTGTGCAAGTGGGCTTCGTTACGGACGTAGTCGTCGAAAATATGGACGATATGGCCGCGATGGCGGGCAAAACAGGCGCTACGCCTGCTTCACCACTGGTCGAAGAGATCGGATTAGTCGCGGTGACACCGGGCGATGGCTTTGCTGTTATCTTTCGCGACCTGGGAGTGGCAGAGATTGTATCTGGTGGGCAAAGCATGAATCCAAGCACAGCCGAGATCGCCGAGGCCATCCGTCGCCTGCCCAACCGGCGGGTTATTGTGCTACCGAATAATAGCAACATCTTGATGGCGGCACAACAGGCCGCCGAGTTAGTGGCCCAGGATATTCATCCCCGCCAGGTTGTCGTTATCTCCAGCAAGACTATCCCGCAGGGGATTGCCGCTCTGCTCAGTTTTGACCCCAGTGCCGGGGATTGTGTGCAATTAGCGTCACAGATGCAAAAACAGATGGAAGGGTTGGATACCGGCGAAGTCACTCAGGCTGTCCGCAGCGCCGAATTTGATGGGATTACCGTTGAGGTGGGCGATTTTATTGGCCTCCACAATGGTCGCCTTGTGACCCGCAGCGACGGGCTGACCAATGTCGTCCTCTCGCTCCTTATTCAGATGGCGGCCGATGAGAGTGAGATCATCACCATTTTCTATGGTGACTTTGTTGCCGAAGAGACCGCGCAAAATTTGGCTGAAATCGTCTGCACCAATTATCCTGAACAGACTGTGGAATTAGTCTACGGCGGACAGCCGTTTTATCATTATGTGTTAGCAACGGAGTAGAGGAGAAAGGGAGCGGGGGAGAAAGGGAGCGGGGAAGTAGGGGAGTTGAGAACGATCCCCCCTACACCCCTACTCCCCCGCTCCCCTACTTCCCTCCCCCCTTTCTCCTCTATTAGAACTGAGTCACTCTACCCTATGGGCAAAGTACGCATTGTCACCGATAGCAACGCCTATCTGGCGCCTGAGATAGTCGCCAACTACAAAATTGAAATTATTCCCCATCGGATCAAGATCGGTGGTGCCTTTTATGAAGAAGATGCTACGTTTACATCAGATGATCTCTTTCGAAAGTTGCACGAAGCGCAGGCAATGGGTCTAAATCCACTGCCTGAAGTGCTACCACCGGATGTGAATACGATTCTCGATATCTACCAGACAACGGACAAAGCGGCCGAGCAAATTGTTTCGATCCACATGAGCAGTCAGTTGAGTCCTGTCTGGCAGCAGGCGCGGCGCGCGGCCGAATTGCTCAAAGGGCGCTATAGCATCCGCGTGATTGACAGTATGAGCACTTCGTATGGTCTAGGTCTGCTGGTAGAAAAGGCGGCGCAGGCAGCCGAGCGTGGTGCTACGCTGAATGATATTGCCCGTATCGTCAATGGCGCTGTGCCCCATTTGTACGTTGCTCTCTTCTCTGAAAGCCTGAATTACCTGGAACGCAGCGCCCATTTAGGCTCGTCACAAAGTTTGTTGGGCACCATGCTCGGCATTAAGGCAATGTTAATGATCGAAGAAGGCAAATTGATCTCGTTGGAAAAAGTGCAGACGCGCGACGAAGTCGTGGAAAAGCTCTACGAATTTGTTGCCGAATTTGCCCGTGTTGAACGGGTGGGTGTCCTGCATCACGCCTACGAAGAACCGCAAACAATCCTGACCGCGCGGCTGCGCGAAGTGTTGCCGCATGTGCAAGTACACAGCGTTAGCTATCCCCCCAGCCTGGCAGTACACCTGGGACCTAATACTGTCGGCGTCGTTGTCTACGAAGGGACCTTTTAAACTGTGGCTCTCTCGGCATTTATTCGATTATTACGAGTTTTAGATTTAGAAGAAAAACAGGGTTGGCGTAACCGGGGTGTGATCGGTGGTCTGCGCGCGATGAGCGAGCGTTGGGCCAACGATGCGCGTACCGAGGCTGCCAACAGCCAAGTTGTTGATGTTGCACTCGCCCTGATGGCACACTACGACATGGCTAGCCCGGCGGAGCGCCCTGCCCTGGCCGAGCAGCTCCGCCGCGTGTTGGCTGGCGGCCCAGAAGAGCTTGACGCGTTACTGCCCGCCGTGGTGCCCAATGAAGAGCCCCCAAAAGTAGAGCC
>JBBRVA010000825.1:0-3821 GCA_038247295.1 Caldilineales bacterium
ACTTGGGCGGAAATAACCATACTATTCTCCGGTGAATCAGTAGTGAATCAGTAGTGAATCAGTAGGACAGTGAGACAGTACAAACACTGTTCTACTGTCCTACTGATTCACTGTCTTACTTACGCCCAAGTGTACTAGCGTCTGTAAATTACGCAGAATAGCATCTTGTAGGGTATGCGACTTGAAAAATTTTTGCCGTCCCGCACGTTTGTGTTGCTCAATTCGCCGTATCGATTCAAGAATATGGTTCAGATAGACTTTATCGTCTTTCACAACGGCAATGCCTCTTTGAGCACATAATCGCGAAGATAAGGATTCAGGCCACCATCGGTGACAACCTCTACGCGACGACCAAGGAGTTTTTCTAACTCTAGTATCATACCGGCGGGGAACCAGGCGCTGGTCTTGGCATCGCGTGTAACGAGCAAGTCAATATCGCTATCTGGTCTGTCTTCACCGCGCACCACAGAACCAAAAACACGCACATCATTCGCACCATGTTTGGCTGCAATCAATAGGATTTCATCGCGTCTTTGTCTAAGCAATTCCAATGAAGTCATAGTTTTCAATCGTAGCCAGTAGTCGGTAGACAGTTTACGGCTCGCCTAATTCCTAATCCTGTTTCCCTAATGCCCTTGTGATTAACTATACCGAATACGCGGATCCAATACGGCCAAAAACACATCGGACACCAGGTTACCAAGCACGATCAACGCCGCGGTAACCAAGAGCGCCCCACTAGAGAGGTAAATATCCTGAGACCGGAGCGCCGTGACTAAGATCGGCCCCAGCGTCGGGATGCCCATGACGATGGCGACTTCTAGTTCACCCTGAATCATGTAGGGCAAGACCGTCCCTTGATAGCCAATGATTGGATGTAGCGCATTGGGGACGGCATGGCGATTCATAACCTGGCGCTCGGTAAGCCCTTTGGCACGCGCCGTTGTTACAAACTGGGCGTTTAGCACATCGAGCATGTTGGCGCGCATGACACGCATGTTGCGCGACACGCCACCCAGCCCGGCAATCAAGATCACCGGCCAAATATGTTTGACGAGATCGACAAATTTCGCCCAGGACCAGGGTGCTACCGCATATTGGGGCGCGAAAAAGGAGGTGACATGTTGTTGCCTAAAGACGAAAACCAACAGGTACATAATTACCAGCGCCATAAAGAAGCGTGGAATTGAGGTTAACAAAAAGGCAACAAAGCTTAAAATATTGTCGATCCAGCTATATTGGCGCGGCGCCGTGTAAATACCAGCCGCTAACCCAACAAAAGTCGAGATAGCGTGCGCAAGCAAGGCCAACATCATTGTTTTAGGCAAGCGATCTAAAATGATTGCACCGGCATCCGTGCGGTAAGCAAACGAATAGCCAAACTTGCCCTCCGTCACAATACCTTTGACCCAAGTGAAAAACTGGATATAAACAGGTTGGTCCAAGCCATATTGTTGGCGTACCAAGTCCGCCATCGCCTCCGCTTTATCTTCGCTCATATTACCAGTTTGGATCAGAAAGGACTTATAGGTCGTCGCAAAATCGCCGGGTGGCAATTGAATAATGAAAAAAGAGATAGCAGCAATAGCGATGAGGACAAAGACGGCGATGACCAGGCGGCGCACGATATAATTAAACATGCAAGATCCTTTATTGATTCAGTGAACAGTAATTAATTGTCAGTCTGCTGCGGTTAGTGCTGATAACTGATTACTGTTCACTCAGTATAACTTACTACAAATGTTGTTTAACTATTCGGGGTAGACGGCAACCGTTTCCGGGCGCACCTGCGTTTGGTGTTCCTCGACCGGCGTCCAGACGGTTTCCGACATGATCGCGTCTTCGACCCACTGGTACATGTGGGCCGGCAGACCGCCGGGGATGTTCTTAAAGCGTTTAGCCAGGGCCAGGCCCTTACGCCCAATGATCGTGCCAATCGTGTAGTTGTTCTTAGTCCAGACGTAATTCCACTGGTTGATTAGATCCTTGCGAACAGCAGTATCGCGCTCGGCGCAATAAGCTTTAGCGAGGTCAACCAACTCTTGCTCAAAATCTTGCAACACACGTTCGCCCTCGCCTATGCGGTTCCAACCTGGCGTCTGTGGGGTGAGTGGTGCTAGTTCTTGGCAGAAGGTGAAGGGCAGTTGATAAGTGTCTGAGCGTGATATGCGCATATCCCATTCACCGGTCGTGTTGAGATCGGTGAGCGCTTGGCTGTTGAGCGGTCGGGCATTGATCTTGATACCAACCGCTTCTAGCATCACCACAACTTGCGAGCCAATTGCTTGCGAATCAGCCGCATCTTCCGAGGTGTTCAACCCGATCACTATATCCTCACCACCATCGGGGAAGTTAAGAATACTATTGCTATCGGTGTCTTCTAAGCCAATCTCAGCCAACAATGCTTTGGCGCGCTCGACGTTGTAAGGATAGTAGACTACTGAGCTGGCATCAAACTCTGGCGAACCGGGATAGAGGCCACCGGGGAAGGCGCGCAGCAGCGGACCACGAACCAGCGCTTGCGCAATGCCATCGCGGTCCAGCGCATGGCTGAACGCCTGGCGGAATGCACCGTTGCGGAAGAGCGTACGTACCGTTGTGTCGCGGTCATCCTTCAACCCCAGGGTTTCGGATTGATTGAGTTGAATCTCAAAACCCAGATCTTCAGGACCCCAGTTCATCTGGAATTGGGCATCGGGTTCTTGAGCCCGCTTGAGCGTATCTACATATTCGGTAGAGGGATTTTCCACATTGGTGTGATCACAACCACCGGCCAATGTACAAAGCGTACGGCCGACACCGCTGGGGCCTTTCTGATAGGTGGCTTCGTCGATATAAGGCAATTGATTGCCATCCTCGTCCACCATCCAGAAGTAGGGGTTGCGACGCATGATCAAGAGTTCGTCGGTTTTGTATTCAACTGGCACCCAGGGTCCCATCGTGACAGCGGGCAATAGGTCCGGCGGCAATGCATCGGCAAAACCCTTGTAGTCCATGGCCGTGTTATACTTGGGATGGTGAGGCTTAACAATATGGGCTGGCGAGATGTTAAAGTCCTGCTCATCCATACGATAAAACAGTTGAATGGGCTTGGCAACCGCAAATGTCCATAAGATCGTAAAGTCATCGACCTTTTCTAGTTTGGACGGTGTTCCATCAAGGTCGAAAGCATCACCCTTATTGCCTAAACGCACCACATTCGGGTCGTTGATCAGATCTTCCCAAGTGAAGATCACATCATCAGCGGTAAACGGCACACCATCCGACCACTTGGCACCTTCGAGTAGGTGCATGGTCAGTTGCATACCGTCCTCACTCCATTCCCAACTCTTGGCTAGGTTGGGGAATGGTTCGAAGTCTTGGTCAGCGCGATAAAGCGGACCAGTTTTGACCAGCGACTGATAGTTGAACGACATCGATTCGATGCCGAACCAGCCCGAGGTGACACCAGCACCGTTATTCCAGCCGGCGGTGGGACAGGCTGAGAAATCGCGCCAGGCATCGCCATAGACACCAATACCGTCGGTCATGCCAGTTTTGAGAACGACTTTCGGCTCTTTAGGCAGGCGTTCGGCCACCGGTGGCAACTTGCCTGCTTCGACCAACTTTGTCACCCATTCCGGCTCACTGTATGCTGGGAGCGCTTTGTAGGTGACAATCTGGTCAATCGGCAGCGGTTCCACAACCGCGCCACCCAGGTCTAATTCTGGCGGGGGCGGGAACGCAATCGCGTCGGCAGGCATTTCGCCATAGGTGCCTGGCGCAGCCGCTTCAGCCGCTGGCGCTTCTTCAGCGGGGGCTTCCGTTGCTGCCGCTTCTTC
>JBBRVA010000826.1:0-3817 GCA_038247295.1 Caldilineales bacterium
AGGGCCAGCGCCAACGAGACGCCCATCAGCAACAAGGTAGGCGGGAAACGTTCGGCAAGTTGCGCCGTTACCGAGAGCGATCCTTTGTACGGATAGCCCAGATCACCTTGTAGCGCCGACCCCAGCCAGCGGAAATAGCGCAAGATCCAGGGATCATCTAAGCCATATTGCTGGCGCACCTTCGCCACTTGTTCCGGCGCCATCTCGACATAGGCAGAGTAGCCAATAATATTCACCACGGGGTCGCCTGGCGAAAGGGCAAAGAGCGCAAAGACAATCAGGGTGATGCCAAAAAAGACCGGGATCGAAACCACTAAGCGCTGAACAATATATTTCGTCATCGTCATGGGGCAAACATTCTCTCTTCAGGCTTTACATCACACAGACGACCTGAAAATAGTTACACAGAGCGCACAGAGGTTGCACAGAGTACACAGAGAAAACCAGATAAATTTCAACTGGTCTATCCTTATTTCTGATGGCTCCGTGCGCTCTGTGTCTCCTCCGTGTGCTCTGTGCAACTGTTGTTGCGTAACATGTCGCTAGTACAGTATTACGCTTCTAACCTACTGCATGTCCCAAAGCCACCAACTGCCTGGCTTGTACATCTTGGTCCAAAAGCCTAAACCGGCGTTGGCCTGCCAATCGACCCCTTGCAGGCGTTGGCTCTTGGCCACTACGAAGGGGGGCGAAGCGGTCATAAATGCCGGCAGATCTGTATTCCAGATACAGTCGATCTGCTGGTAGATCTCAATCCGTTTCTGCGGATCAGTCTCGATCTCGGCCTGGGCGATCAGGTCCGGTAGCGCTGGGTTGGTGTAATACTCAGCCGTCGGCTTGAGACCAGTGGTCGCATCCGGTTTTTCTGGCCACGAGCGATAGCTGACGTTGGAGGTGGAATCCTCGCTGATAAAAGGCAAAATGGTGCCCGGATCGGCGCCCGGCCCAAAGAGCAAGACGTGGAAGTCCCATTCCTTGCCATAGGTTCCGCTGCCCTGCGTATATTCGGGAATCAAGGTCGGGTCGATGATGTCCACGTTGACGGTAAAGCCCTGCGCACGCAGGTATTCTTGGGCAATCGGCAGATAATCGAGACGCGCCTTGATCCCGGTCCACGCCATCATGTCGATGGTGACTGTGCTGGGGTCAACGCCAATCTCGGCCCACAAGGCCTTGGCTTTTTCCGGATCATAATTATATTCGGTCATCGTCGGGCAAGCATAGGGCGTGCCATCATAGAAGCTATGGCGCACGGTGCCCAGACCTTGAAGAATGCTGTCCACATACGCCTGACGGTCGATCGAGTAGAGGAAGGCCTGTTTGGCTTTCGGGTTACTCCACAAACCATTTTCGGCAAAGTAATTCATCTCTAGCCCATACCATTGGGCGTTGTTTTCGGCGACGATTACATCAATCGTCGCTTCCCCTTCCAGCCGGCTAACCTCGGTCAACTGGAGTGGATTGACGAAATCAATTTCCCTGCGCTGCAACTGCACTACCGCCACTTCTGGTGTAGCAATCTTCAAGAAGAGGCGCTCGGGACCGACGGCGCCGCCCCAATAGGTCTCGTTGCGCGCATACTCAATAAACTGATCGGTTTCGTACTGGACAAATTTGTAGGGGCCGGTGCCAATGGGCGCGGTGTACCAATATTCTGCCGTGCCGCTGTAAACTTGCTCCGGGTCTAGGGTCTCGACGACATGTTTGGGGATAATCTCCAAGAGATCACCAAAGAAGAGCCGCGCCAGACCGGCATCCGGGCTATCCAGCGTTACTTGGAGGGTAAGATCGTCGATGATCTCTACCCCTTCAATCGTTTCCGCGGTACCATCATGATAGGCCATCAACCCTTTGATCGTGCGACCTTGGCGCACTTCGTTCAGCGGCCGCAGTTCTGGATGGAAGCGAATTTCGTAAGTGTAGAGCACATCGGCGGCCGTGAATGGCTCACCATCGTGCCAGGTAACCCCTTCGCGCAAGTGAAGCGTGTAAACCAGGCCGTCATCCGAGATGTCGAGGCTTTCACCTAGAATCGGTTCCATTGTACCATCGGCCAGCGGCCAGAAGAGCGTCTCCGACATCGGGCTGATCGCCCAACTGCTTTCCCAGTTGCTGCGATGCGGCCAGCTTTGTTCCGGCCAACCATTCGGCTGCCAGACGTTGAGCGTACCTCCACTTTGCGGCTCGCTGGGTGGTTCGCTGGCCGGGGCAGCCGGGGCGGCAGTTTCCTCTTGGGCAGGTGGGGCAGAAGCCACACATGCATTCAACACCAACGCGAGCAAAAGAAAAGGGACAACGTACAAGGATCTAATTTTACGTCTCATCTGTTTTTCTCCGTTTTGATAGGGACATTATGGAAACAGGTAGGATAGGTAGACAGGGAAACAGGTAGACAGGGAGACAGGTGGATAGGGGATGTACTACTTGTTTACCTGTCTACCTGTTTCCCCTTACAGCACATTAGTGATCCGCCAGCACTCCCTTCGGATCCAGGGCGTCGCGTAGCCCGTCGCCGATAAAATTGATCGAGAGCACCGCCAGCATAATGGCTAGACCGGGCGGCAGCCACAGCCAAGGCATCTGCTCCAAAATGACTAATTCCTGGGCGGCGCTCATCATATTGCCCCAACTGGCAGCGGGGGGCAGAATCCCCAAGTTGAGGAAAGAGAGCGCTGCTTCGGTAAGGATCGCCACCGCTACGCCAAAGGTAGCATTGACCACCAACGGCGCCACAATGCCCGGCACGACATGGCGGCGGATGATCCGTCCATCCGGCACACCCAGCGCCCGTGCGGCCAGGACATAATCCATTTCGCGGATCGAGAGAATTTGGGCGCGCACCAAGCGCGTCGGCTCGGTCCAGCGGAGAACGGCAATCGCGAGAATCGTATTTTGCAAGCCCGGCCCTAGAATCGCCACCAGAAAGATGATGATGATCAACGAAGGGAAGGTCATCACAATATCCACTGCGCGCATGATGATCCAATCGACTTTGCCGCCATAATAGCCGGCCAGCGAGCCCAGAATGATGGCGACGATCTCGTAGACTGTGACCGCCAGCAAACCCACGGCCAGCGATGGTCGGGCGCCCCACATCAGCCGGCTCAAGACATCGCGGCCAAAACTGTCCGTGCCCAGCCAGTAATCGGCGCTGGGCGCTTCACGAAAGCGGCGCAGATTTTGTTCGGCATAGTCGTAGGGCGCGAGCAGCGGGGCGAGCAGCGCAATGAGGATCAACAGGGTTAAGATCACCATACCGAACATAGCCAGGCGGTGGCGGAAAAAGCGGCGTCGTGCGCGCCGCCAGGGCGAGTCCACCTGCTGGCGCACAAAAGATCCGGCATTGGCTTGAGCGGATGGCTCTATTCGCGGCGTAAGCGCCTCTGCACTTTGGACTGGTGTCGACATTATGGATTATATCCGTTGAAAACCGTGGACAGGGGGTAAGGACGAATAGGAAACGAAGGCGGTCTTGTTGTGTCTGCTTGGTAAGTTACAGTGATAATAACTTGATTATACTTCCGATGCAAGCAAAAGTAGATCGAGAAGATAGCTTTTTAATGTAGCCTAAGGCGGTACCCCGCGTACATGGGCTCATTTCAAACCAGTTTGCTCTATTCTAGGATACTATATCTAGCCTAGTTTTGTAATAAGCTACTATATGCAGGATTTACAGCGGTTTGTTATGCAACTTCGGCCGTGTGCAACAGCCTGGGTTCTGCTGATAGTAGGGGCTGATATAATGTACAGCCGCTATTGACTGAGGTGTGAGCAATGAGTAATAGTATGATTATATCCCATTATAGGATAAATGCAA
>JBBRVA010000827.1:0-3810 GCA_038247295.1 Caldilineales bacterium
AGGCACGACACCGTCCGCATACTGCTGGATCATCTTGAGCACGCGGTTCAAAAGATTACCCAGTTGATCCGCCAGATCGGCGTTGTAGGCGCGTACAAATTCCTCAATTGTAAAATCACCGTCCTCGGTGGCCGAGATTTTGCGCAAGAGGTAATAGCGTAACGCACTCCTGCCATATTGCTGCACCAACACGACTGGATCGATCACATTGCCCAGCGATTTACTGATCTTTTGGCCTGCTGCGGTGATAAAGCCGTGAACAAAAATCGTCGTCGGCAGCGGCACACCCGCAGAGATCAACATAGTCGGCCAATAAATGGCATGAAACCGCGTAATATCTTTGCCGATCACATGCGTACGCTGGCGACTGTTTACCCAATAGCGCACATAATCAGGCGCCTCTTCGGCATAACCCAGCGCCGAGATATAGTTGGTCAGCGCATCAAACCAGACATAGATCACCTGGCTGGCATCGTCTGGTACGGGGATGCCCCAACCCTTGGCCCGTGCTTGCGAGCGCGAGATGCTAAAATCGTGCAAGCCGCGGCGGATAAAGCTGAGCACTTCGCTCTTGCGTGTCTCCGGCACAATCTGCAATTGATCGGATTCGATCAACTGCTGCAATTCGTCGGCATAACGTGACAGGCGAAAGAAGTAGTTTTCTTCTTCCACCACATCTGGCCGCGTGCCGTGGATCGGACAGAGACCGGCCGCCAGTTCGCTTTCTTCATAAAACTGTTCACAGCCTACACAGTAGAGACCCCGATAGGCGCGTTTATAGATGTCACCGCGCGCGGCGCAGGCGCGCCACAACTTGTAGACCCCCGCCACATGGCGCGCTTCGGCGCTGGTGCGGATAAAGTCATCAACAGCTAGCCCCAGCGTTGCCTCTAAGGCGCGAAAGCGGTTGGAATTCTGTTCTACCAACACGGCCGTGGGCACCCCGGCGCGTTCGGCGGCCTGCACATTCTTCAAGCTATTTTCATCGGTTCCCGTCTGAAAGCGTACATTATCGCCCAGCAAACGATGATAACGGGCTAGCACATCAGTCTGAATCGCCTCCAGGGCAAAACCAATGTGCGGCTGAGCATTGACATAGGGAATCGACGTCGTAATGTACCAACTTTGGGCTTGTTCATTTTCTAGGTGTGGCTTCATCTCATGCTCCTTGGGTAAAAATTTGGGCACAACAAAAAGGCCGTCCACACTGTGGACAGCCTTTGAAACTCGAGTTTGATTGCTAAGTGACGGGGTGGTTAGCCAGCAGACACTTGCAGCGGTTTCGGCAGCAGACAGCATGGAACAACAGGCGTGCGGTTGCACATCTGCATGTTCATGCTCATCATCGCGAAATTAAACGCGGCTGCCGTTGGTTTGTTCATCGTGCGTCTATCTTAGCAGAAATTGGCGGCTTGTCAAGCCGGGATTTTATGAGAAAAAGGGAATGTATCTAAATTTTCAAAAATAGAAGGACGGGGTAATCAATCGATACCACTGTGCTTACTTTAATGGTGATATAGGTTGTTCGGGAAAATAATCTGCACAGGTAGGCTTTGGATATAATTGGTATGCATTTTGTCCAACCCATTGCTCGGAACCGACGGTTTCATCAATGAGGTATTCTAAATCAATTAATATCTGAGGTAAACAACCATAGTGTTCCACATGCTTCTGCTTATTGCCAATTTTCAGGGTAATGGTAAAAGTTGGTATGTCAGTTATAGATTGTGCGTACCGATCTTCAAGGGAAAAGAAATCGATTTTTCCAAATTCGTAAAGCAGCGCATGGACCTTACTTGGATTGATCACAGTGGTCTGAGTTCCCTCAATGTCCACATGACCATAACCTTCATAGTTGACGCGGCCATCCGCATAAATAGTAACCTTGTAGGCTGGACACTCACCGTAACACGCCGTTCTTTCGAATGTAATTGTCGTACTGTCAACCATCTCTATGCGCGGCGGCGTGCAGGCCGTCAGCCATAAACCGAATCCAGATATTATCAGCAACTTTAGGGTATTTTTCCACATAAAATCTTTCCAACCCCTATTGTACTACCCACCGCTTGCTTTCGTATCATTCCAGTCGTCTTCGGCCACTGGCTCCGTTGGATCTTCATACTTGAGCACCGTGTTTTTTAAAGGGAAATTATTTGGTTTTTCTCGCGCGTCATTTACCGCAAGAATGATTATCTCGACAGCTTCGCCGGGACGAAACGGTAGCGATTTGATCTGTAGATCGCCATTTTGCGATATAACAGCCTCCATACGATAGGCGTACATATTTTACTCCAAGTGTCATGATAAAAGACTTTCTTCCCGATAGAAACATTATACATCGAAACGCCTATCCTTATGAAGCTGACAGTACACAGGAAGATTTGACGCAAGCACAAGTCAAGCGACTTCGTGATCTGATGGAGGAGTATTTGGCATGAATGAGAAAGATTTCGATCTGTTAGTGGAAAGCATCAAGCAAGCGGGCGAGATCAAACGTGGGGAGCGCAAGCCTAGCCGCGTCTTTCAATTCAGTCCGCTCGATGGGAAGGCCATTCGCAGCAAGTTGCAGCAATCACAACGTGAGTTTGCGCAAATGATTGGTGTCAGTGTGGCAATATTCACAAAGTCCACCCGCTCGCATACGAACTTGGCGCTGTATACTTTCAGAAATGCGGCGGCGTGACGCCATAGTTACGCCTTCTGGACAGGTTGATCCAATAGCAAGTTACGGACCGTACGATTTACAAAGCTGAGATAATCATCTGCTTCTTCATATAAATCGAGTTCCTGACTTTCAAGCTTTGTTAGTTGTGATTCTCGCTGTTTATCTAGTAGTAATTCTATCCGCTCTTGCACCGTTGATGCGGCACGAAAAATGGGAACGCCATCGACTAATTCCAAGCGGACAGCATTATCGATAGGCAATGTTTTAGGCAATTTTTTTAATGATGGGATCGGTTGAATCGCAGCGATTGTCATGTTTATATCTCCTTTCACAACGATGTCCAAGCCAATTATACGCTGCCTTGCCCCGCCAATCCAAAACCTATAAAGCAACGTCACGATTCCTTATCCAGGCTCATCACGATGGTGGCTGCGCCTTCTCACAAATGCGTCGGAATAACCCCCGTGGCTTGACCGGTGCGAAACGCCAGCGCGTCGTCGATCATGCGGAAGATGTCGAATTGTGGGCTGTAGCCGAATAATTGTTGGCCCTTGCGCATGTCGAATTCGTAGTTGGTAGGAATCTGGCCGGCCAGACGTACATCCACATACTCGACGCCAAGTTTCTGCGCCAAATAGGGGATCGTGTCTGCCCAGGTGTAGGGCGTGGGTGCAGCGAGTTGAAAGACTTCGCCCACCGCGCCGGGCTTGCCCAACGCATCGGTAAAGCCACGCACGATGTCGCGCACGTCGGCAATGTGCTTTTTGTAGGCGCGACCCTGCTCGTCGCGGGCGAGCAGCAGGCAGTTCTCCGCCGCTGCGTCATCTAGTGGGCGGACGCGTTGCAATTCGGCGCGCACGGCGGCTGCCTCTGGATGGGTGTTCCTGGCATACGCGCTGATCCAATGGCGCAGATAGAACTGGCCGAAATTGAGGATCTCATCCCCGGCGACGGCCAGCGCAAAGCGAAAGACCGTCACCGGCAAACCATAGGTGCGATAATAACCGCGCGCCAGCTCTTCGCCCAAGTATTTGGTAACGGCATATTGCCCGCTAGGCGCAATCTTCATTGTATCTTCTTGAATCGGATCGGGGATGCCGCCGGGGATATATTTTTCGTAGATGGCATCTGTGCTGGCATAGAAG
>JBBRVA010000828.1:0-3808 GCA_038247295.1 Caldilineales bacterium
CCGCCCAAGCCGAGGCGAACATACGCACCACCGTCGATACCGCCCGCCTCAAAGGCGCAAATCCCTTCCAGGTCATCAAATCCGTCCTGGCATAGGCTGATAAAAGCACCGGAAATCACGAATTCAGGGGTGGGTAATTACAATTGACCTTTCGCGTAAGAGTGTCCGCAAGCCTTTTGAAATTTAAAAATGTCCAAGCTCAATTCACTTAAGCTAGCTAAAACACTGACTGACTTGGCGTTCATACTCGGTGAGCAGCCACAAGTGTTATCTTACGTTCTTTATAAAATTCCCAGTAATTCAAAATACAATCAGTTCGACATTCCGAAGAAATCTGGTGGAAAACGGACTATCTGGGCGCCAGTAAAACGACTAAAAAAAATACAGAAGACATTAGCAAATCTTCTGCAGGACATATATCTTGAAATAAAAAATAAACGTGGAGTGAAAGATAACTGTATAGTTTCTCATGGTTTTAAGCGTAAATTCTCTATAATAACGAACGCTCGAAATCACAGAAACAAATCTTACGTTTTGAACACTGATTTAAAGGATTTCTTTCCTTCGATCAACTTCGGCCGGGTGTACGGCTTTTTTGTGCGAAACCAAGATTTTGCCTTGGACCCAAAGGTTGCGACTGTCATTGCTCAAATTGCCTGCCACGAAAATTGTCTTCCCCAAGGAAGTCCTTGTTCACCAATAATATCCGACTTTATTGGGCACATTCTCGACATGAGACTTTCGAGGATGGCGGCGCGCCACCGGTGCACTTATACACGCTACGTTGATGACCTGAGCTTTTCAACTAACGAACGCTCATTTCCGAGGGCACTGGCGTTCCAAGATGCCAGCAATCCGCACGAATGGCTTGCTGGCGACGCGCTGGTGAAAAATATCTTCAGAAGCGGCTTTAAGTTGAACAACGCCAAAACACGGGTTCAATACAGTTCGTCTAGGCAGGATACGACAGGGCTAATCGTTAATAAGAAGGTGGCCGTCCCGAAGGAGTTTTACCACGCGACGAGAGCAATGTGTCATAACTTGTTCAATCACGGTTTCGCGTTCGTTGCAAAAGAGGGAGTGTCGAAACCGATTGCGGACGCCGTGGTGCGGGGCAAGCTGAGCTACATTCATCATGTACGTTCGACACAGAACAAACTTGAAAATGGCTCGCCTCTGAATGCAACTGCCCCCTTCCGCTTGTATCAGAAGTACCTAGACTACATTTCGTTCTACGGTATTTCCAAGCCACTCTTAATCGGGGAGGGCGTGACAGACACAATCTACCTCAAGGCAGCCCTCAATCAACTTGCAGGCAAGTTTCCGAACTTGGTTGATACCGTGGGTGGCAAGAAGGAACATAAGTTGCAATTCTTTAAATACGGCAAATCCAGTCGTGAGTTGATGGGGTTATCTGGAGGCACTGGAGAGCTAAAAAATCTTTTGGGCCAATATAGAAAGCGAATTGGAGGCTTCAATTTCGGCGGAAGGCAGCCGGTAATAATTCTGATTGACAATGACGACGGGGCGAAGAATTTCTTCGCAATATTGGGAGGCATCTTGAAAAATACTGTAACGGGGACTGACCCCTTCTACTACGTCTATTCAAATTTGTATGTGGTTCCAATCCCGACCACTGGGAACGCCGTTGCTGCAATTGAAGGACTTTTCGATCCATCTTTGCTGACCACTGTATATGAAGGGAAGAAGCTCGATTTGAAGAATAAGGAACTGGACGGCACAAAATTCTATTCAAAACACACATTTGCAAAAAGCGTCGTCCGTCCCAACCAAAACAAAATTGATTTCAAAGGTTTTGACCCGCTGTTGCTGGCAATTGGCCAAGTGATAGATGATTACGCTTCCCGCTTGGCGGCAGGGACTGCGCCATAGCATCTGATTCTGCAGGTTTGCAAACCACAGATGAAGCCGAGAAAGAAGCGCGCGACCGGGCACGAGAACAAGACCAGGGCGCAGACGCGTCCTCCCGCAAGCGCACACCGAATGTCAGCGGCGCCGCGTCGTGGCTACCAGCCGCGCATGCGCCCCTTATGGCGGAGGACCGCGACATGCAGACGGCGGATGGCAGGCGGGCAAGAAGCAACGCTCATGGCGCGATGGCGTTCTGTTCCCCGCATGCGCGGGGATGAACCGGTTCAGGACAGAGCGAACCCAACAAAAAACCCGCTTTCGCGGGCTTTTGCGGGTGTTTCCGGACCGTCTCGGACGGTGTGAAACGAAGAAATGGTGCCCAGAAGAGGACTCGAACCTCCACGCCCTTTCGAGCGCTAGCACCTGAAGCTAGTGCGTCTACCAATTCCGCCATCTGGGCAGGCTGGTGCGATTTAGGGTGTGGACGGGCTTGTGTCAACGACATAATCGCCCCGGCGGCGGATTTCACCTCCGAGATTGCGCTCCCGACGTGGACCGGTTCGGCCGCGCGCGACACTGCCAGTCATGTCGGCCTGAATTCCGTGTTGACCCGATCGGAAAGAGATCATTCCGGAAATGCGTTTTGCAGCGGTCGTGCCAAACCTTCAAACCTTGCTTTGGACAAACGAGGGATGGAAAATCCAGATCGAGCTTACCCTTCAATGCGAAAGGGTCAAATCGCCAGGTTGAAATCCGAGACGGGCACAAGCTGGTATCTGGAATGCGCGGGCGAAGCGGATCAAGCATATTTGTGCCTTTTCAAGCTGAGCCTCCCGGCGTAAGGGTCGGACATGACCGACAATCCTTCGTCCGCCCAGAGCCTGGTTTCCCCGTCAGCCCCCGCCGGCTCCACCGGAAGGGCAGAAGCGCGCACTGGGATGCTGATGGTGTTTGGCGCGGCGCTCGCCTGGAGCTTCGGTGGCGCGATCGCCCGCAGCCTTGAGACCACCGATTCCTGGGCTGTTGTCGCCTGGCGGTCGATCTTTGCCGCCTTGTTCCTCCTTGCCTTCATGCTCTGGCGAGATGGCCCGCGCGGTACGCTCCGGCTGTTCCGGTCCATGGGTGTTCCGGGGCTCAGCGTCGCGCTGTGCTTCGCTATTGCCTCGGTTTCTTTCGTCGTCGCGCTCAGTTACACCACGGTTGCCAATATCCTGCTCATGCAGGCGGGCGTTCCTTTGATTGCCGCGTTGCTTGCGGTTGTGTTCCTGCGTGAATCGGTGGACGCGGTCACCTGGGGTGCGATCTTCGCCGTCATCGGCGGCATTGCTGTCATGGTATGGGACTCCTTCGGCTCCAATGTCTCGCCGATCGGCGATGCGCTCGCGCTGTTGATCGCCTGCTTGTTCGCCGGTGCCACGGTCATCACCCGTCGCCACGCCGGTGTGCGGATGGCGCCGGCGGTTTGCCTGGGCACCTTGATGGGTGCAGCCGTAGGCGTCAGCCTTGCCGAAAACCTTGTCGTCAGCCTCCAAGATTTCGGGTTTCTCTTTTTGTTCGGCGCGCTCAATCTCGGTCTCGGCATGGCGCTGTTCGTCACCGGCGCCCGGTTGATACCCTCTGCGCTCGCCGCCCTCATTTCCACGCTGGAACCGGTTATGGGGCCTGTCTGGGTCTGGCTCGCCCACAACGAGGTTCCCCCGCCCCGCACCCTGATTGGCGGCGGCATCGTCTTTCTGGCGCTGCTTGCCCACATCCTGTGGCAATGGCGGCTGAGCCGCCGCACCGCGCTGCCGATGCCGACCTGAATGCCAGCGGCGGGCCAGTCAGCTTTTGTGCGGCCGCCAAGCAGTCCCCGCCTGGCCTGCAAATGGTTTTTCGAGTGGTCGCATTTTGCTACGGCAAAGTGCTGCGCACTTGGCCTGCAAATGGTTTTTCG
>JBBRVA010000829.1:0-3803 GCA_038247295.1 Caldilineales bacterium
CGCGCTTTCTTTTCATTTTCATACTGATTGGCATGGGCGAAGAAATTGCGTGGCGAGGCTTCCTGCTGGAAAGGCTTCTTGCCGGTCGCACTGTGCTTGTGGCGACATTCATGGTCGCCTTGATCCATCTGGTGTGGCACGCTCCTCTCTTTGGCGTGGAGTATCACTATTCAAACATCCTGCCATGGGCCATCGCAGTCATCTGTTTTTCAGTCATGATATCCTGGATCTATGTCAGCACTGGCGGGAGCCTGCTTCCAGCAATGCTCGGCCATACAGCCGTAAATACTTCGGGTTTCCTCTTTGGCATGTTCGAGGCGGAAGATCTGGTTCGGATGTGGTGGCTTTGGAGCTTTCTATGGGTATTGGCCGCTATTGCTGTCTTCCAATTTGCCGGGAAGCGTTTCTGGCAGACAAAAACTATCGTCAGATAACTTGCTGCTGTTTCGATCCTTGCGAGATATCGGGTACAATATCTTTTTTCAGAAAATAGTGTCGGCTAAGCGCTTGTGTCACGACACCGGACGTCTTGGCCCCCGAAAAACTCCACCCTTTGCCAACTTCCCCCGCTGCCTGCGCTCAACTTGTCGCAGTATTTGCAGGCGCTGGGCGTTCTACTGGTGGGTTGACCGACTATCGCATTAAAGGCTACCATCGGAAGGCTGGACACCCATTCCGGCTTCCTCGGGCGCATTAGATGCTTGCTTCCCTCTCCCACGGCCTCTTTCCCCGCCGTACAGAGTTGGCTCATTCCTGTTAAGGAACGTCTGATCAACGCATTCGGCTGTGTCGAGATGGCGGCTTGATCTGCTTGGCAGGTGCGAAACGGGTTTTTGGCAGCTGATTTCGTTGCTTCGGGCCCGCCTGTAGGGCAGTCTGACCGATTTCGGGCAGACTCGTCCTCACGTCATCAACCTTCTTCGCAACAGGAACAGGTTGCCGAGCGCGAACAGGGTGAAGAGCTGGGCGCGGTTCTTGGCCAGCCCGCGGTAGCGGGTCTTCACATGGCCGAACTGGCGCTTGAGGACGCGGAACGTATGCTCGACCTTGGCGCGCACCATGGCGATGATGCGATTGGCCCGCTCGTCGAGGGGATGCAGCTTGCCACTTTTCGGGGCCTTGCGCATGACGCCCCAAGCCTTGCCCGGCCCCGCGAACGCGGCCTCGCGCTCGGCGCTGACATAGCCCTTGTCCGTTGTCTGGCAGGGCATTTCATGCCCGAGAAGGGGCCCAGACCGGGGTTTCCTCGCCGTGGAGTAGCTCATCCCAGAGTGCGGCTTTGCGGTCGACATTTCGAGGCTGTGGGTCACGCCGCTGTCGGCATCCACGCCGATGTGCGCCTTCATGCCGAAATACCAGTTATTGCCCTTCTTCGTCGACGACATCTCCGGGGCGCGCGCACCGGCCCTGTTCTTGGTCAAGGAGGGCGCGTCGATGATCGTCGCGTCCACCAAGGTCCCCGACCGCAGGGTGATCCCCTTGTCCGCCAGATGCGCGTTCACATCGGCAAAGATCGCCTCCGTCAGCCCGTGCCGCTCCAGAAGGTGCCGGAAGTTCAGGCCTCTCGGGCATGTAAACATGCCCTGCCGGCTGATAGATCGTGGTCTCATCGGGGATGCGGTCGTCGCCCAGTTCGATCCCGGCAATGCGGCGCATCGCCTCGCTGTCGTAGAGCGTCTCTTCTGCCATTGGATCGCTCAGCGCATACCAGTTCTGCAGGAAACAGACCCGCAGCATCGTCTCCAGCGGCATCGGTGGGCGGCCGCCCTTCGGCCCCACTTTCGGATAATGCGGAGTAATCAGCGCCAAGAGACAACCCCAAGGCACCACGGCATCCATCTCAGACAGGAAAAGTTCCCGCCGCGTCTGCTTCTTCTTCATCGCGTCACGAAGGCCAGGAAACGCAGGCTGCTTTGGCATCGGAAGGGTTCCTTGCAGGGATGCCCAAGTCTACCAGATCACGCCAAAAGTGGCAGGTTTTTCAGACGTCCCTAACTTGCAAGTCATTGTCTGGCCTTGCTTTTGCCAAAGACAGGGTCTAGCGCGCATCATTTCAATTTTGTCCTTCTGGTAGCTTTAGCATCGGCGTGACGATGATATGTGAGCCGACATCTGTCATGTAGTTGTAATACCCAATGGCGCAGATCGCCAGCAATGCGCCGCCAAGGATCAAAAGCCCGCTGCGCCATGCCACGCGCACCTGCGCCTTGGGTGCGGCTCCGGGCGTGTCCCATGCCACAAGTCGTGCAACCAGCGCAGGCAAATCGTCAAACCGCCCGGTTTGCGATGGGATATTCAGCCCCGGACCGGCGGCCAGCTCATACACCTGCCGCCCGACATCCAGCGTCAGCTTAAATGTCTGCCCCCCGCGATACCGCTGCACTCCCAACACCACGCAGCGCTCGCGTGGGAAGCTGGTGACCGCATGGCAATCGCTCCCCCAAAGGTCCAGTATCACCTTGTCCTTGCCAATATTGGTCACGCGCGGCGTGTTGACCCAATGCGTAGTCGTCCATTCCATTGACTGGATATCCACCCGGATCGACCCGTCGGGTGATACCCGTTGCACCGGCGGCCCTCCCGGCGGCGGATCGAACTGATCAGGAGCAGGCTGCGGCCAGCCGCCAACGCGCGCGGTGTCGGTTTGGTCACGGATCAGGGTGTGCGGTGCTGCCGAGAAGAACGCCCATACCCCGTTCGACACCTCACCCGCCGCAAAGCGGGTTCGCCCTGTGGGGGTGCCAATCTCATACACATCGCAAATCAGCGGACGCGAGGATTTGGGATTGGTGAAGTGCAAATTTTTGGGCTCGCAAGGCCACCACTTGAAGCATCGAACCTCAAACCCGCCGATCACCAACCGGTCTGACAGCGGCCCGACATGGATCATCGGCCAGTTGCGTGCCCCGGCCAGATCGTGCAACGAGGCTATGGGCGCAAGCCTCACCAAGCGCGGCACAGCGGCGCTTTTGGCGGGGCGCGTGAACCGCCCCAATGCCAACCCCAGCAGAACGCCGATCACGCTCGGCACGCCCCAGACGATCATCAACGCCGGACTGAGAAGGGCGAGGCCAAGCAAAGCCAGTTGCATATTATGGCCCGCCTCGGCAGGCACCCTTATGCCTTCCCAGACAAAGGCACCGAAGTAGGCCACCAGTGGCAAAAGGAACCAGCCCAGAATTGCCCTAACCCGCCACCTGCGCGGCACCGCGGCAATCAGTATCATCGGCAAAACCATCATTGCGCCTAACAGAACAGACGGATTTTCCCAGATTTGCGAGTTTGATACGAAATCCATTGAAAGCGAAATGCCCTAAATAACGCGGCCAGAAAACGAGATTACGTCGGCCACCACTATTTTGGCAATGGCCTTGGGTTAAGTGGTTGGTGCCGTGCAGTTCAGCAGGGAAACTATTGACATGTCGGCAGTGCGGCGTGGATTTGTAACCAAAGGTAATTGTCGCGTTGCCTTTAAATAGACGGGGCGTTAAAAAATCGATTCATTTTGAATTCTGGATAGGCCATACTTTGGGGCACCTCGATTTTTGACTGTTTTCGCGGCAACGGCATAGCAGGTTCCGCCCGAAGCGCGTCAGCGACCTTCAGCTGACCGATTGTTGCCTTGGGTTTGATGATGTGCCGCCCATTTCGCTTCGCGGACCTTCGGTTCAGGGTCGTTTTTCGTGCTACGCCGCGTGATCTGCGTCTTTGGCCGACCGTTCTTCACGCCGGACACGGGTTGATGCGGCGTAACTGGCAGAGGCGGCGCATGTTGTAGGCGAGATGGAGTGGTTGCCGCCCTC
>JBBRVA010000830.1:0-3801 GCA_038247295.1 Caldilineales bacterium
ATTGACCCTGGTGCAAGTCCGTGTCGGACAGGCTTGGGTGCATTATGAGTAGCGAAATTGTCAATCCAACCCCAACCCGCGCCGTTGAGCGCGTCGGCGCGCAAGTTCAGCCTGGCTCGAGTATCCTAAACAAACTGCCCGACATCGTGGCGATTGCCGTGCTGAGCGTGGGCGCGCTGATCATGTTGCTGCCCTTTTTGTGGATGTTTGCCACCTCGCTGCGCCCGATCCAGGAATCTTTTCGCCTGCCCCCGGCCTGGTTCCCCACCGAATTTCATTTTGAAACCTATGCCGCTGTCTTCGATTCTTCGGTGCCGCTCTTGGCTTTTGCCAGCAATAGCATCAAAGTGACTTTTTTCGTCACTTTGGGTCAATTGATCACCTGTTCGATGGCCGGCTATGCCTTTGCACGGCTGCGTTTCCCCTTTCGCAATGCGCTCTTTCTGCTCCTGCTTGCCTCGCTGATGGTGCCTGGCCAGGTGACGATCATTCCCGTTTTTATCATCATGCGCCAGTTGAAGCTGGTCGATAATCATTTGTCGATTATTCTACCTTTCCTCACGAGTGCGTTTGGCGTCTTTCTGTTGCGCCAATTCTTCTTGACCCTGCCGCAGGATTTGATCGACGCCGCCAAGATCGATGGCGCTGGTCCCTGGACGACCTTTCTGCGCGTGGCGATTCCGCTGGCTGGCCCGTCGCTGGCCGCGCTGACGATTATTACCTTTAACAATACCTGGAACAATTACTTCTACCCGCTGATCTTTCTCAACACTTGGGAGAAGATGACGCTGCCGCTCGGCATCACCGCATTGCGCGGCTACATGGCCAGCAACAGCGCCTCGGTGATCATGGCGGCGGTGACGCTGGCGATTTTACCGGTGCTACTCGTCTTTCTGGTCGGCCAGCGCTGGTTCATCGCGGGGATTACGCGCACGGGGATTAAGGGGTAAGGCGTGTCTCTTTTAGCTACCTGATTTTGGCTGCGATTAAGCCAGCGTAAGCGTTGGCGTGGAAAGCGTAGCGGGTACGGCGGGTAGCTGTAGCAATACGTCTAAATACCACCACCATTGTGCAGGCGTAGGTTTACGTTGCTGACGTTCGTATTCCAGGTTTGTGATAAGTGCTAGTTCGGCGTAAAACTTGTTGGCACGTGCAAGCAATTGTTGGTCAGCAATCGCTAATTGTGCCTTTTCTTCTGATGTTAATACCGCGTCTTGTTGGAGCAGTTTATCACGTGTCATAAGTGTATCCAGCGTTTCAAAGCCACTGACAAATTTGAAGTTGTTGGCAAGGCGCTTGATGGGCGAACCATTGGTGTCGTTTGTCGTATAACATCCACGGTTAAAGTACGCGTAATCACTGTTTACGAAGACAATCCTAAAAAATGAGCAAAACAAAAGAAATAACTCAGCATACGGCGGTTACAAGTTTTTGGGCAGGTGAGACTTGTGAATATTGTGGTGGCAACATTGTTGAGAAACGGGTGACGTTGCATCGAAAAGTAAAAGGCCAGTATGTCCTGATTGAGAATGTTCCTGCTGGTGTATGCACAGAATGTGGCACGCGTTACTTTGCGGCCAATGTGCTCAAAACAGTTGAGGAAAGTGTGCGCGGACGTCGTCAAGTGGATCGTGAGATTCTTGTCCCTGTGTACGCGTTGTGAATATTCGTCACAAAAAGGAGACAACTATGCAAGCCGCTGTCTGTTACGAATTTGGCAAACCCTTGGTCGTCGAAGACATTGTGATCGATCCGCCCCAATATGGCGAAGTCAAAGTAAAGCTGGCCGCCACCGCCATCTGTCACAGCGATGTCCACCTGATTCGCGGTGAGTGGGGTGGTGAGGTGCCGGTAATAGCGGGTCACGAGTCGGCGGGCATTGTCGAAGCCGTAGGCGAAGGCGTGACGAACGTGCAGCCAGGTGATCATGTCGTTGTCTCGCTGCTGCGTTCGTGTGGTCGCTGTTTCTACTGTACAACGGGTGCGCCCTACAATTGCCACGGCACGTTTGCGTTGGATACCCAAAGTCGCCTGCGCAATGCTAAGGGTGAAAAAATCCATCACGGCATTCGCACCGCTTCCTTTGCCGAGTATACGATTGTAGAGCAGACGCAATGTGTCAAGATTCCCGCTGACATTCCACTCGACTGCGCCGCCCTGTTGGCGTGTGGTGTGATCACGGGGCTGGGCGCGGTGACCAACACCGCCAAGATCGCCCCCCGCAGCAGCGTCGCCGTGATTGGGGTCGGCGGCGTCGGTCTGAATTCGATCCAGGGCGCCGCGCTCTCTGGCGCACGCTTGATCATCGCCGTCGATCTGTTGGATAACAAGCTCACCGCTGCGCGCACTTTTGGCGCGACCCATACCGTGAATGCAAGCCAGGAAAATGCTGTAACTGCTGTGCAAACATTGAGCGGTGGCGACGGCATCGATTACGCTTTTGTCACGGTTGGCAACGCCGCTGCCGTAAGCCAGGCGTTTGACATGATCCGCGCTGGCGGCAGTGTGGTGGTGGTCGGTCTACCCAAATCGAGCGACACGGTCGCCTTGAATATCCACCGTTTGATTGGCGAGCGCCACGTTGTCGGCAGCCCGATGGGGTCAACCCGACTGAGTGTGGATGTGCCACGGCTGGTCGAACTGTATCAGCAAGGCAAGCTCAAACTGGATGAGTTGATCACGCAGCGTTATCCGCTGGCGCAGATTAATGAGGCGATCGAGTCGATGGAGCGCGGCGAAGCCTTACGTAACGTGATCATGTTTTAAGCATCCTCTTTGGAGCGAAAAGCCTAATGGTGTCATAGCATGAAAATTACGGGATTCATTTGGATCGGTGAATTTGTTGATAAGTTAGAAAGTAAGCATAATGTTTATCCAGAGGAAGTGGAACAACTCTTTGCGAATAATCCAAAGATTCTCAAGCTGAACCGTGGAAAATTTCGCGGTGAAGATGTTTTTCGGGCCTTAGGTCGGACAGAGGAAGGACGTTATCTAGTGGTATTCTTTATTCGCAAGCGGACTAACGAAGCGATCACAATTAGCGCGCGTGATATGGATCCCAAGGAACGGAGAAGCTATGCCAAAAAGTAGTAAGATCAGTGTACGTGACCCATTGCCAGAGAACTTTGCGTCAATTGAAGAGTTTTGGGAATTCTGGGACAGACACAGCAGTGCGGACTATGAAGATTCAATGGAGCCGGTGGAGTTTGAGATAGAACTATCTTCTACGAAGACATATCTCCCCATCTCGAAAGCTCTGTATCCTCAAATTCGTCTCCAAGCGCGCCAACAGGGCATATCAACCGAGACCCTGGTCAACCTTTGGTTGCAAGAAAAGCTTGCCGAGAAAGCGTAAACAACGATGGCCACCGACAATAGCTTCATCGAGCACTTGCGCGAATTGCTGCATCCAGTCGCTGGCGTCACCATCAAGCGCATGTTTGGCGGCCACGGCCTCTTTCGCGGCGGGCTGATGTTTGGTCTGGTGGCTGACGACACGCTCTATTTCAAAGTAGACGAGCAGAGCAAGCCGGCCTTCGTGGAACGCGATCTGGGGCCATTCGTCTATATTAAAGAGGGTAAACTCATGCCCATGTCTTACTATCGTGCCCCAGAAGAGACGCTGGACAATGGTGATGATATGGTCGAATGGGCGGAAATTGCCTATCAGGCGGCCGTGCGCGCGCAGAAGCCAAAACCAAAAAAGTCAGCCCGCACGCAAAAATCATCATGACATCATTCTGGACCAACTGGTCTGGCAACGTGACCTGCGCGCCGCAAACGATTGCTACCCCGCACAGC
>JBBRVA010000831.1:0-3797 GCA_038247295.1 Caldilineales bacterium
ATTGTGCCAGCGGTGGCGAATGCCGTCTTATGGGCCTGGATTTTTAACACCGAGTTTGGCTTGTTAAACGCCGGGTTACACACACTGGGGATGGAAAAATAAAATGGCTGCAACGGCCAGAATGGGCATTGCCGGCCTTGATCTTGATGGCGCTGTGGGGCTTTGGCGGCAGTATGGTGATCTATCTGGCCGGGCTACAAGGCATTCCGGAAAGTTTTTACGAAGCAGCCGAACTCGACGGCGCCGGCCGCTGGGCAAAGTTGCGCTATATTACAATCCCTTTGATGTCACCAGTGATCTTCTTCAATCTAATTATCGGCATTATCGGTTCGTTCCAGGTTTTTACACCGGCGCGCTTGATCACCAGCGGTGGGCCGCAGAATGCGACGCTCGTCTATGTACTCTATCTCTATCGCACCAGCTTTGAAAATTTAAAGATGGGCTACGCCGCCGCCCTAGCCTGGGTGCTATTTATCATCATTGCCCTTTTGACCATCTTTGTGTTCAGATACCTGGGTGATCGGGTTTATTACGAGGATGTACGCTAATGAGCACTCTTCAACAAGCGACAGCGACAAAACCGGTGGTTAGCGCCCAAAGTCGGGGGCGAACTCTTGGCGCCAATTTTGGGTTCCTCAGCGTGATCCTGCTGGTTTTGGTGATCGGCTCGATCGCGATGTTATTTCCCTTTGCCTGGATGGTGGTCAGTTCGCTCAAATCACAGGAAAAGGTCTTCGTCTTCCCGCCCGAATGGATTCCCAACCCGATTGTCTGGCATAACTATGTGGAAGCGCTGATCTACAAACCGTTTTATCTTTATATTTTCAACACCTTAATCATTGTCGCGCTGAACGAAGTGGCGATTTTGTTATCGTCTTCTTTCGTGGGTTATGGTTTTGCCCGGATTAATTTTCCGGGCCGGGATTTTTGGTTTACCCTTGTGTTGGCAACGTTGATGGTGCCTTTCTTTGCGTTAATGGTGCCCCAGTTTATCATTTTTACCCGCTTAGGTTGGATCGACACCTTTTTGCCGCTCACCTTCCCCTATTTCTTTGGCGGCGGCGCCTTCAACATCTTCTTGTTCCGTCAATTTTTCCGCTCGCTACCCGAAGAACTGGCCGACGCCGGGCGCATCGACGGTTGCAGCGATTTCGGCATCTATTGGCGCATCATGATGCCCCTGTGCAAACCAGCGCTGGCGACGGTCGCCGTCTTTACCTTCCTCAATGGCTGGAATGATTTTCTTGGCCCGTTGCTCTATCTGCGCTCCGACAGCAACTTTACCGTATCGATCGGGCTGGCCACCTTCCGCAGCATCATGAACACGCGCTGGGATCTGCTGATGGCCGCTTCGACGGCGATGGTTTTGCCGATTATTGTGCTTTTCTTCTTTTCACAGCGCTATTTTATTCAAGGGATTGTGCTGAGCGGACTAAAGGGGTAAAGGCTAACTTCACGCCTGCGCTTTCAATGTTTCGACAAAGGCCACATGCTCTGGCGCGGTCAACCCTTGTTGGAGCACCCCTAGCATCATTGTCAGATCATTCGCCCAGATCGCCGCAGGTTGCAACCAAAGACCTGGAAAGATCTGGCTACGCAGAATGCCATCAGCGTCTGGTTGTAGACGTTCGTAGCCTGCATCGCGCAGCACAAACCAGGCGACGTCCTGTTCTAGCGCCAATAAAGCCAGATATTCTTGAATGCCATGCCGTGCGTAGACAGCTTTCTTTTGGTTTAGATCATAACTGGCACTGCTCGCGGCAATTTCGACAACCAGTTCCGGCGCGCCTTCCAAATAACCATCGGCGTCAAGTCGGGCGCGGCCTCCAAGGGAGGGATCAAGGCGCAGGATGATATCGGGTTGGGGTTCATTAAGAAAATCCAGCCGCAGCGTAGCATTATCGCTGCCGCGTACACCAGGCGTTGTTGCCTGGTAAACACCCAACCAGGTAATCATGACAAAATGGGGATCGCCGTGGCGATCGGCACGGACAGGGGATGACATATAGACGATTCCCTCGATTAGTTCGGCTTTTTTAATTTCAGGATGAGCACGATAACGCCGCTCAAACTCTGGCCGAGTCAGATAATCGCCGGGCAGAAGCGGCAGTACGCTATTTTTTGCATTTGGAGAAAGATTGGTTTGTTGTGGTTGTTCGAGCACTTGGCTGGTCATTGAGTGCCTCCCCCTAAGCTACCATATACAGCGGACAAGCTTATCTGATTATACCATGTAACTGTCTGGTGCTATACAACCGTTTTCTCCAGAATTTTCTTACCTTTTGTTCAATCGCAATCCAGGAAGAATTTAAACGCTATGGCTACGCAATCTGTAAAACGAAAACTTACCCCCGTTCCTTTTACCAATCTCGCCTTTGATGATCCCTTTTGGGCGCCGCGCATGGAAATTAATCGTACGGTGACCATTCCGCACATGTATCAAAAGTTAGAAGAGACTGGACGCAACGCAGCGTTTGATCTGAACTTTACACGCAAAGTGCCATCACCGATCGTGGAAATCTTTGGTGATTCCGACCCCGCCAAATGGATCGAAGCCGCTTCGTATACCCTGATCACGCATCCCGATCCAACACTGGCGGCGCTGGTCGATGGATTGGCGGACCGCATCATTCGCGCGCAGCAGCCGGATGGCTACTTGAACACTCACTTCACCGCGATCCAGCCGGAGATGCGCTGGAAGAATTTGCGCGACTGGCACGAGATGTATTGTGCCGGCCATTTGATCGAAGGCGCAGTCGCCCATTATCAAGCCACTGGTGATCCGAAGTTATTACAGGCACTGGCCCGCTATGCCGATCACATTGACGCGCACTTTGGGCCGGAGCCCGATAAAAAACAGGGCTATGGGGGCCACCCCGAGATCGAGCTGGCCCTGGTGCGCCTGGCCCAAGCGACGGGTGAAGCGCGCTATGTGAAGTTGGCCAAATATCTGGTCGACGAGCGCGGCCAGCAGCCCTATTATTATGATATTGAAGCACGCGCCCGCGGTGAAGATCCCAAGAATTTCTGGGCCAAGAATTATGAGTATTGTCAGGCCCACGCGCCAATTCGCGAGCAGACCAAAGTGGTCGGCCATGCCGTGCGCGCCCTCTATCTGCTTTCTGGCATCGCCGATTTGGCGGACGCGACGGACGATGCCAGCCTGCTGGAAACGTGTGAACAGTTGTGGGACAATCTGGTCCACCGCCGTATGTATCTCACCGGCGGCATTGGCCCTTCGCACCGCAACGAAGGCTTTACCAGCGACTACGATCTGCCCGATGAAAGCGCCTACGCCGAGACTTGCGCCGCGATCGCGCTGATCATGTGGAACGCACGCCTGATGCAATTTGCTGGCGACGGCAAGTACGCCGACGTGATCGAGCAGACGCTCTACAACGGTTTTATCAGCGGTGTCGCGCTGGATGGCAAACACTTCTTCTACGAAAACCCGCTGGCCAGCCCTGGCGACCATCACCGTACAGAGTGGTTCGCCTGCCCTTGCTGTCCGCCTAATTTAGGCCGCATTTTGGCGAGTGTAGGCAATTATTTCTATTCGACCGGCAAGCATGCACTTTGGGTCCATTTATATGCGCAGAGCACGGCGACAGTAACTGTCAATGACGAGCCAGTGCAGGTACGCCAGGTGACCCAATATCCCTGGGATGGTCAGATTACGCTGACGCTGAGTCTGGCGCAAGCGCGACCCTTTACACTACATCTGCACATTCCCGGCTGGTGCGATCAGTGGTCGATCCAGATCAACGGTGCGCCGCTCAAGTTTGATATGCCACCGG
>JBBRVA010000832.1:0-3789 GCA_038247295.1 Caldilineales bacterium
ATCCTCGTTCAGATAGATGGGTTGATCGATCAAGAGCGTTTTGCGCGCCTCGCCTTGCGCCAATTCTTCCAAGCGCTGAATCGAGACGGCCTGCGTCTTATAATCGCCAATGAAGCTGCCCACCAGTGAGAAAAATTCGGTAATAAACCAGATATAATACATAAAGAGCGCAAAGTCACCGACGGTAAAGCTGCCATTGTTGATCGCCAACCCACCCAGCAACAAGATCAGCCCCACGCCGATCAGGGCGCATTGAAAGCTGGTACTGAAGCTAAGCGTGTGAAAGAAGTTTTGGCGCACGGCGGCGCGCCCGCGTGCCGCGGCGATCTTCTCGAAGTAGCGAATCGCGCCGGCCTCGGCATCGGCGACTTTGAGCACCTGCACCGCGCCAAAAAGCTCACCTAGGAAGCCTTTCACCGCGTCGCCGGCCCGCGCACTTTCTTCATAGGCCAGCAACAAGCGCGCCCACGCAAAACGATTGAGCCACATGCCCAACAACGCGGGCATCACCGCCGCCAGCGTAATCCAGCCATTGATGCGCGCCATGATGATGACCGCCACGAGCGCACAGAGAAAATTTGCGAACATATGCGGCAACCAAGTTGGGAAGTCTTTGACCTCACCCACGTCGTCACCAAAGCGGCTGATCGCCTCGCCGGTGGCGATGGGCAAGGCCTGGGCGCCTGGCTGCCGTAACACACTTTGCACCAGGTTTAATTGCAACAGGGCCCGCAGCGGTTCTTGAAAGGCGATGTCGCCGACGCGCGCCGTATAGTTGGCGACGACGCGCGCGACTTCGATTGCGACATAAAGCGCGAGCAAAGTCCACGCGCTTTGTGCCACCGCGGCCTGACCCGTTAAGCGGTCAAAGAGGCGCTGCTGCACCAGCCCCGGCCCCAGTTGTAAAACAAAGAACGCTACCCACCCCACGGTGTAAACCAGAAAAGGGCCAGGGCGCAAACGAAAAAGCACCCACATAAAGCGGGGCGTAGAGATAGAAGGTTTGGTTGCTGTGTTTGAAGACATCAGATTTTCCCTCGTGAATTTTCTAGGACCTCCGCAGTTGCCTGGGAGCGCCGCCATCCCTGGCGGCGCTCCCAGGCTGCGTAACTTGTTTTCCGCCGCTTAGGCAAGTTCGGCCTGCATACCCGTTTGCAACAACTGATAGAAGCGCGACGATGAATCGGCGGCCAGTTGGGTGCGCACGCCATATTCCGCCACGCGCCCTTCCTCTAGGATCAGAATATGATCGGCGCGCTGCACGGTGCCCAAGCGATGGGCAATGATAATGGCGGTGCGGTTTTGGATCAGCCGGTCAATCGCGCGTTCCAGCAATTGTTCGGTCGCCGGGTCGAGCCGCGAGGAAGCCTCGTCCAGGATCACCACGCTGGGGTCTTTGAGAAAGACCCGCACCAGGGCCAGCAATTGCGCCTGCCCGGCGGAAAGGCCACTGCCGCCCGCCTGTAACAAGGTATCCAAACCCTGTGGCTGGGCCGCATACCACGGCCATAAGCCCAACTCGCGCAGCACTTGCAGAATTTGGGCATCGGCAATGCGCGGGTTAAAGAGGGTGATATTGGCGCGCAAACTGGCTTGGAAGATCTGGACTTCTTGCGTCACCAAACCGACGTGGCGGCGCAGTTCGTGCAAGTTGACGGTGCGCAGATCGCATTCGCCGAGCCGGATCACCCCTTGCGCGGGATCATACAGCCGAAAGAGCAGGCGGGTGATTGTGGTTTTGCCGCTGCCCGTGCGCCCGAGCAGACCCAGGACTTTGCCGGCTGGTGCCTGAAATGAGACATCATGCAACACGGTCTTAGTTTCAGGTTCGGTCGCCTGTTCTGGCAGCGCGCCAACCAGCGCTTTGCCTGGCGGCTGCGCATGATAGCCAAACGACACGCCGGCAAACTCGATGGCCAAGTTGGCCGCGGGCAGCAAATCGACAAACTCATGGCCAGGCGGATGCCCAACCGCCGGGGTAGTGCTACTCGTGACCGCGGGGCGCAAGGCGAGCAATTCCTGCACCCGCTGCAGGCTGGCCGTGGCTTGTTGGATCTCGTCCACTTGGGTGCGCATCTGCTCCAGTGGTTCGCGCAGGATGCCGAGATAGTAGACGATCAGATAGACCGCGCCAATCGTCGCTTGTCCTTGCTGATAGAGCCAGATGCCCAAGCCTAAGCCGAGCGCGGTGGCCAGCACAAAGAGCAAGTGGGTGACGGAGAAGGTAAAGACGCCAAAGAGGCGCACTTGGGTCTGGGCGCGATAGTTAACCCGCTGGAGTTGGGCCAGCCGGCGCAGCACATAGGGTACGCCCCCATTCGCCAGCGTGTCCTCACGACCGTTGAGGCGCTCTTCCACAAAACCAACCAGGCCCGCTTCGCTGGCGCGGGCGGCTTGCCACAGCGCCACATTGCGGCGCTGCACCAGTTGTAACACCGTAAGGACTAATAATGCATAGATCGCTCCGGCCAGCCCCATGCGCCAATCTTCCAGCCAGAGCAGACCGAGCACACCCAGGATCAGCAGACCGCTGGCGAGCACCCGGAGGGCTAATTGCGCAAAGAGACTGGCGAGTTGGCTCACATCGCCATCGACCCGCTCGATCAGTTCGCCGGGCGTGTGGTTGTTGTGGAAAGTCATGTCCAATCGGAGAACATGCAAGGCCAGGTCGCTGCGCAGGGCATTGGTCGCCGCCCAACTGACGGTTTCGCCCACATAGCTGGCCGCGACATTGAATGCAGCCTGGCCGAGGCCAAAGAGGATAAAAAGCAGCGCAATCAGCACGAGCCGGGCCGGCGTGGCACCGCCCTGCGCCGTGTCCACCACGGTGCGCACTAATTGTGGATTGAGTAATTGCAGCACAACGCTGCCGACGATCAGCGCGGCCAAGAGTAAGACGCGCGGCCACTGCGGTCGGAAATAGCGGACCAGCAGCGCGCAGGTTTGCTTCAGCGCAAGATTCATAGCATTTTCCCCATGGCATACCGGCGCGCCAAAACGCCCAAATGCCCAAGTATTATTCGTTTAGTTGAATTTAATCGGGAAGGCTGCGGGTCGCGGACAAATTAGCCTGACCATTTAGCAATGGTTAATTAGCAACTGCTAATCAACATAGCTACTTGTTTGGCACGAGGTGCAGCCCTGAGATTTTATGCATGAATAATGCGACTGACATGTAGCTGCACCTCCTTTCTGATGAGAATTGCGTGGATGAAACCGTAAGCCGCAATATAATCGACGCGGGCGAAATCTGTCAATTTGGGGTGGGTGTGGATGAATTTTCGGCTGCGTTATCCATTTCAAAAGTGCTCAACCTTATAGCGCGATTGTAAGTATCCATAACGGCAGGGGTGCTTGCAATTGTGGCGAAGAATCTGTACTGGCTTTACGGGTTAACTATAATGTCGGATATTTCACCGAACATAGTGAGAACCTAGCTTTGAATGCATTTTTCAAGCGTTGAGCCAGCGCCGCATGCTATAGAGTCTAGTCAGAATAAGAATTTGCAAAGCATCAAGGGTTATGCTAGAGCGGGTAAAGATTTGAGCGCTTGCCAACGTGCCGTTTGCCAATTGACGAGGCCACAGACGACTTGCATAACGGAAGAGTAAAGCGCTGGTGCGGCGCGAAAGCGAGTGGCCAAAATGCTCCAGTTTTTGGCCCAGCCGATACAATGCTCAATGCGGATGCGCCAAGCGCTTAAGGTTTGGTTGGAAGTTGCCTGAGCTTGACTTAATTCGCCGCCTTTTGGCTTTTTATGGGGGGTCTCAAAGTGCAAGCGTGGGGTTA
>JBBRVA010000833.1:0-3782 GCA_038247295.1 Caldilineales bacterium
GATATGATTCCCTACCTGGACAATGCGCTGCGCGCGCACGCCCTTTACAAGCGTGACAAGGAATACATCATCCGCGGCCAGGAAATCATCATTGTCGACGAATTCACCGGGCGCATGATGGAAGGCCGCCGCTACAGCGAAGGTCTGCACCAAGCGATTGAGGCCAAGGAAGGCGTCAAGGTGCAAAAAGAATCGATGACGCTGGCGACGATCACTTTCCAGAATTTCTTCCGCATGTACAACAAGCTGGCCGGCATGACGGGTACGGCTAAGACCGAGGAAGAAGAATTCCAGCGCATCTACAATTTGGAAGTGGTGATGATTCCCACCTATCGCCCCGTCGTGCGCGAAGATATGGCCGATCTGGTCTATCGTACGCAAGAGACTAAATTCCAGATGGTAATCGACGATATTGTCGAAGCGCACAAACTGGGCCGGCCGGTGCTGGTGGGCACCGTTGCCATCGAAACGAGCGAATATGTCAGCACCATGTTAAAGCGCCGCGGCATTCAACACGAAGTGCTCAACGCCAAGAATCACGAGCGCGAAGCGACGATTATCGCCCAAGCTGGTCGCCCCGCGGCGGTGACAATTGCAACCAACATGGCCGGTCGTGGTGTGGATATTTTGCTCGGTGGCAACGCCGAAGGCCTAGCCCGCGACCAATTGCGCAAGGAAGGCATCGATCTGGCCGAAGTGCCGCAGCACGCGTGGAATGAATGTTTGGATATGCTGAAGCGCAGCCAAGACCCAACCACCGTCTACAACACGCGTTGGGCCGCGGTGCTCAAACAAAAATGGTCCGATGTCGAGCGCGACAAGGAAAAGGTGCGTGCGTTGGGCGGCTTACATGTCGTAGGCACCGAACGCCATGAAGCACGCCGCATTGACAACCAGTTGCGTGGTCGGTCTGGCCGTTTGGGCGACCCTGGCAGCAGCCGCTTCTACTTGAGCCTTAATGATGACTTGATGCGCCGCTTTGGTGGCGAACGCATTAGCGGTTTGATGAGCCGCCTGGGTGTGGAAGAGGATGTGCCAATCGAGGCCGGTCTGGTGAGCCGGGCGATTGAGAACGCGCAGACCAAGGTGGAAGGTCACAACTTTGATATTCGTAAACATGTGCTGCAATATGACGAAGTGGTCAACGAGCAGCGCAACCGCATTTACGACCAACGCCGCCGCATTTTGACCGAAGCATCGTTGAAAAACTCGGTCAAAACCATGATCGAGGAAGAGGTGAGCGCGGTGGTGGACAGCTTTACCGCCAGCGAACACGATGACGAGTGGCAACTGGAAGAATTGGTAGCGGCGCTGCGCGGTATTTTTCCTATCCCGCAAGATTTTTCGGTCGAGAGTTGGCAGGGACTAGACAAAGATGAAATCAGCGAGTTTGTGGTGCAGATGGCGCTCGACACCTATGAAGCTAAGGAAACGACCTTGGGTGAAGAGGTGCTGCGCCGCGCCGAGAAGCAGATCATGCTGTGGGCGGTGGATAACCGCTGGGTGCGCCACCTGACCGACCTGGACCGCTTGCGCGAGGGCATTGGTTTGCAGGCTTTTGCCCAGGTTGATCCGCTAGTCGCTTACAAGCGTGAAGCCTTCAACATGTACAGCGAGTTGATGAACGACATCCGTGGCGATATTGTGAAGTCTGTCTTTACCGTGCAGGTGCAGCAACAGCAGGCCCAAGCCCCGGCGCCATCACCGATTGCGCGCAATATCCGCACCAATCGCGATGGCGCCGGCAATGGCGCTAAGCCACAAACCGTGCGCAAGACCGGCCCAGATTTGAGCCGCAACGATCCGTGTTGGTGTGGCAGCGGTAAGAAGTACAAGAATTGCCACATGAAGAGCGATCAAGGCCAGCCAGGCAGTGGGCAAAAGGTGACGGCCGGGTAAGCCGCGGCTGGACAACACCGGCTGAAATGCAAGCTTAGCTCTATTCTACTTAACCCGAAGTTCACGTGACCTTACGGAGAAATCAAAATGCCCAAAAAAAGGCGCGGGCAAGCGACGTTGAGCCACAAAAAACAACAACAAAAAGCCCATTCGCCGGCAGCCCGCTTGCAAGCAGCCCAGCAAGCTTTTCAAGCTGGCAATTTGCCCCAAGCCCTTTCGTTGGCAGAAGCCGCCCTGCGCGCCGTTAATGATCCACCGACGCACAGCAAATTACAAGCATTCCTTACGGAAACCCATTATCGTCTGGCCGCCGCCAGCCTACAGCCCGCCGAACGGCTGCATCACCTAGACAAAGCGCTGGCGGCGGCCTCCGATCAGAGCAGGTTGCACTACCAGCGTGCGCTTACCTGCTGGCGGATGGGCGATGTAGCCCAAGCCGCGGCCGAACTGGAATTTGTCGCCCAGCAAGAACCCAAACGCCCCGGATTACTATTTCTGCGCCAATTGGGGCGGGTGGCAACCGGCGAATCTGGGCTTAGCGACGGTCTATCCCCGGCGGAAGCGAATACATTGCAGCTATTACAACGCCTGCGCCAGGGTGAGGCGGGAGAGAAATTGTTAGCGGCGTTCGACGCCAAGCCGCTGCTAGGCGATCAGGCCGAAGGTTGGACCTTGTTGCTCAAGATGCTGGATAACGCCAAATCAGCACCCAGCGTGGGTTGGCAAGCGCTGACGCAACCCACGAATGGCGCGCCGCCGAATCCGATCTTCGATTACTATCAGGGCGTTGCTGCGCTGCGCAAAGGCGATGTCGCCAGTGCGCAGGCGCACTGGCAGCAGGCAGCCTGCACATTGGCGACGCCCTGGCTCAGCGAAAACCTCTTACTCTTGCGGCGCGATCTGGCCAGCCACTGGGCGCAATCCGAGCGTTGGCAAGCGATTGCCGATCTGTACGCAGCAACTCGCCAAGAAATAGGGGATGCGACAATGGATACTGTACTGGCCGAAACTGCCGGCATCGCCTATTTTCATCTCGGCTATGCAGCCGCCCAAACTAGCCAGTGGCCCGTTGCCTTGGACCATTGGCGCGCCGCGGATGCGTTGATCAAAAGTCGCCACCTTTCGCAAAATCTGGCTCTGGCCGAAGAAGCGCTGGGCAACTGGGTACAGGCGGGTGAAGCCTGGCGCGAAACAGTGCGCCGCCGCCCGCGCAAAGCGGATCATCCCGATTATCTGACTGATGCGCAAGTGGCCACCCTCTGGCAACGGGCGGCGAAATGTTACAAACAGGTAGAGGAGATTGAAGAAGAGATCACCTGTCTGAAGAACGCCGTCAAGTATGCGCCGGATGATATGGAATTGCGCACCAACCTGGCGGACACCCAACTCCAAGCCGAACATGTAGACGCCGCCGAAAACGAGCTACAACGCATTCTGGAAAGCGCACCCCAGCATGTACCGGCGTTGATGCGGCTCGGCATGTTGTTCAGCGGGCGCTATGATCGCGACCCGATGCCGATCTGGCAGCGCGTATTGGCGGTGGATCCACACAATGCCGACGCCCGCCAGGCGTTAGCCGTGCTCTATTTGCAGATCGCCACCGACGAATTCGAATATATGCGTCACTTTGGCTATAAGGCGCGTTTCACGCCGAAGAAAACAATTGAAATGCTAGAAACGGGTTTGAAAGAATTACCCAATCACCCCTTGCTTTTGATTGGGTTGGGCAAGACCTATTCTGCACAGAAAAAGAAAGATAAAGCGCGCAGCTATTATCAACAAGCCCAGCGCGCCGCGCCCAAAGATGTAAAAATCGCCGATGTGGTTTTGCACGAATTACTCCACGTCGACGGTGGCGATCTGGTCAAAGAGATTGTGCCTCA
>JBBRVA010000834.1:0-3780 GCA_038247295.1 Caldilineales bacterium
CAGCACAAGCTGAAATTCATCAGCTTGGGCCAAACACAGCCGCTTCCATTATCGGCTGCCACTCAACCTGTTAGGCCATTCGAGTTTGCCTCTCTGCCACTGGCCGCATAAAACATGGGTTTTCAGAGATGCACCCATGTGATCTTGTCGAAGCCGATGATGGAAAGGTCATTGGGAACGGTCCGCCCACATCCCCACGCTGCGGCGATGGACCCAATGGCAACAGTATCGTTACAGGCAAAGATTGCAGTTGGGGGCGTGGCCAAGTTGAACAGCATCTCTGCCTGGTCGTGGCCACTTTCAAAGGTCCAGTCGCTCAGCCGAATAAGCGCCGGCTCTATCTGTAGGCCAGCGCCGGCCATCGCAGCATGGTAGCCGAGTACGCGATCATTGCTGCGTGTGCTGGAATCAGGCCCACTGATGCAAGCAATCCGGGTGTGGCCCAGGCTGATCAGATGCTGTGTGGCATCGTAGCCACCCTGGAAGTTGTCCAGCAGAATTGTGTCCGTATTGTCGTATTGGCGATCAAACGTGACGACCGGAATATGTTGCTCCTGCAGCGGCTGCAGTCGCTCCTTTGCATTGTCGGATGTCATGTAGATAACGCCATCCACCCGTTTGGAGATGAGCATATCCAAGTAGGCTAGCTCTTTGGCTGCGTTGCGGTCTGAATTGCATAACAGTACGCTGTAGCCCGCGGCAAAACCGTAGTTTTCGATGCCGCGGGCCAGTTCGGCGAAAAAAGGATTGGCGTTGTCCGGCACGATAAGGCCTATGGTGCGCGTCTCCTGGCGCACCATGGCGCGGGCCAGCGAATTGGGCCGATAGTTGAGTTGTTGGATCGCCGTGAACACCTTGGCGCGAGTCTCCTCACTGACAAAGCGCGTGTCGTTTAGCACATGGGAAACGGTAGCGATGGATACGCCGGCAGCTTCGGCCACATCATAAATTGTCGCCATTAGAGAATCCTCTGTGTTGACTGCCTAGAGTGCGCTTCACCAACAATCGGAGCCTTTTTTTTGCCCACCCCCTCAGGCCAAAAATGTGAATTGGGCGCTGGTCGCAAACCGACCAGACACCCAGATCGTCAATACATGGTCGCTGATCTGCGCCTGAAAGCGATCATTGCCCAGTTCCTGACCATCCAAAAAGACGCGCACGCCGGGCGTAGCCCACCCATCGATGAGAAAAACTGGGTTTATCTGCGGCGCCGTAGGCGTCATCGCAAGCCGGACACGGTCGTCTCCACTCTTGCGTATGACATAGGCGCGCAGCGCAAAGTCGTAACCTTCGAGCAGAACACGCCCGCGGTGGAGTTCATTTCTTTCACCTTCGTCACGCAATACGTCGATACGCGCAGGTGATTGGTAAGAGTGGGCCAACTGCTCCAGTTCCGCGCCGTCCGTCCCAGTGGCCGTCGCACCAACAAGCATGTACCAGGTCGTGCCGGGATCAGGTGTGGGGATGTAGTCGTTCCCGCTGCGGCGCAGAGCAAAGTTCACATCCATAAACGAAGTGTGGGTCGCTACTTTGCCTACATCCTCGCCCGCCGGCACCCACTGCAGGAAATCCTCCATGTCGGTGACTGGCCAATGCTTATAAATGTTATAAAAGTTTTTTCCTGGAAACATGTTGAAATAAGGGTGATTGCCCTTGCAGGCGCTACAGGGCATAAATGGGAACAGCGCTTGGTTCTTGCAGATGATAAGGAACGGATTTGGGCGGTCTCTTACGTTGATCTTGCCCACATACATGCGCCAGTCGGCCAGTTGGGGATAGTAGGAGCAAAACGGCTGAAAGTTGTCGGCCGGCAGTGGCCAGGGAACCTGGATGGCTTCGCCGCCGCCGTTGCGCAGTGTAAAAGGCGTGGGCATCTGCAGGCACTCATGGGGGCTAACGCCCGCTGCGTTGATCAGAATCCACTCGGCTACTTGCCATAGATTGGCATTGCCGCCGTGATTGTTCTGCGCGCCTGGCCAGAGGATGACCTCACGTACAGCCACACCGTCGGGATAGATGGTGTAAATCTCCTCGGCGCGCGTATTGCCGTGAAAGATGCGGTAGCGCATGTCGTTGAGCGCATAGGTCCAGCGGACACGCGCCCGGGCCGGCCCCGTCTCCAAAATCTCAATCTTGCTCCAACGCAGTTGTTTGTCCATGATCGGCTCGTAACAGTGCAGATCATTAGGGCTATTCGTCTCGCACCATTCCGGCGTGAACCAGACCCCACCCCCTACATCCACGCAGCCTACATATTGCGCTTTATCCCAAAAGACAAAGCGCCAGTGCTTGTCGCAGTCCACAACCACGGCGTGGCCCTGTTTGCCGGAAAACTCTAATTGCGTCTCGTATGCACGCATAGGGAATAACCTCGTTGGTTTGGTGGCGTGTTTGGCGAACGGCTGTTACCGATAGCGTCCATAGGTCTTGGCAACTTCGACCAACTTAAAGAGATTGGCGTCCGGCGTGTCGCGCGCACACTGGTCGCCGGAAGAGAGCACAAAACCGCCGCCTGCCGCGCAGTTGTCAATCAGTCGCTTGGCTTTTTCTTCCACCATTTGCGGCGTGGCGCGTAACAGAAACTGAAAAGTATTGATGTTGCCCTTTAGACAAAGGCGGTGACCGTAGCGCCGCTTGACATCAGCGATATCTACATCCCCGCCCGGCGGTTCTTCCAGCGGCTCCATAATGTCTACATCGGTCTCCTGCGCAACAATGTCCACCAATCGCCGCGATCTGCCGCAGACATGTAAGTGCGAAAAGACACCCGCGTCGCGGCAGATGCGGGCGGCTGCCTGGATAAAAGGCAGGTCGTACTTGCGGAAAAACGCTACGCTGCTTGCGCTGAGGCTGGACACTGAACCGCCTAAATTGACCTCATCCGGTTTGGCTGCAACCACGGCCCGCAGCCGTGCCAACGCATAGCGGGTGTAGAAATCCATGATCTCTTGGATGTACTCCGGCTCATCCACAAAGTCAAAGAACATGACGTTGTAGCCGCCCTGCCTTTGAAAGAACCACCAATCTTGGGGAATTCCGATGGACACGGTAAAGACGCCCAGGTCGCCGATGCGATCCCTGTCGGTGAAATCAGTTGCCCAGCGCCAATCTTCGTCTTCCCCCATTAAAGCTCGCAACCGCGGCCAATCGCGCTTGATATCTTTAATGGGCTTTTCTTCTTCCCACGGCGGTTGGTCCGGCGGATATATCTTCGTTTGTGACACCGCGCCATAGGGCGTCTGCGCGACAAAGCGGCGTGTCTGTCCACCTTGGTCCCTGGGTTCCGTGACTGTCTGCCAGGAGGGTCGATCCGCTGGGACAATTTCGGGCAGTGACCCATACAGGTACCAGCCGTCCATTCCATAATATCTGACGGCGTTGACATAGGCCTCGGCAACTGTTGCCGAGGCATAGCCGTGATGAGGCTTCCCATCCAAAAAGGCCTCATCAAAGGGGATGCCCGCCAACCGTACCGGGACCATCGCTGACAAGTCCGGCGCCACCGGCACGTGGTCCGCCTCATGGCGACCAAAGGCTGCCATCATGCGTTGCTTCCCCGTCATACTGGCTGTTGTGTTGCCTGTCATATTACCCATCGTCGTCTATCCGTTGTAGGGTGTTGCTGTGCCTGCTCGTATCCTTAGGGCCTGTAAAAGAATAAGGCCGCACATTGACAACATCATAGGCTCGACGACCTGGGCGAGATGGTGTAATTCCATCGTGGACAAATGGCGTGCATCTGGATGGAGAGGGTTTCCATGACGGATTTGGTAACCTGAA
>JBBRVA010000835.1:0-3779 GCA_038247295.1 Caldilineales bacterium
CAGGGCTTGCTGGATCCAGTGCGCATTGCTGGTGACCTGACGGCTGACCCAACACGGATGCCGCTCGCGCGCGCCGCATCGGCTACCGATGTGGACAGCGAGCAATTGCGTCGCCTACGCGCGTTGGTGACGCAAGATCCCACCTTGTTGAATATTCCAGCCGTGATGGCCTGGCCGCCGTTGCTGCGCTTGCGCATCCCTTGGATTTTTGCTTTGTTGGGGCTGATGGTCGGTCTGCCAGTCCTGTTATTATATTCGCAACCAGTAGGTCGCGCCCACGCCTGGCCTGGTGTGGCAGAGGCCTACACAGTTGTGCAAAATCTGCCGCCTGCAGCGCCTGTTTTAATCCTGTGGGGGTACGATCCATCCACAGCAGACGAGATGGATCTGGTGGCGTTGCCGATGATGGCGCATCTGTTTGATCGACAAAGCCGACCGGCTGTGGTGACGTTGTTGCCCACTGGGTTGGCGACTGCGCGCCGCCTCTTTGCGCGCACAAATGCCGATCAAATTGCTGATCAGACATTCACTTCACAGCCTAATTCTACCGCGTATAGCGAAATTGGTTTTTTGCCCGGTGGTGCGGTAGCTTTATCGTGGTTGGGACAGAGTGACAATTTTAGTCAAATCGAGACCGCAAATCTGACGCCGGAACTAGCGCAGGCATTGGCGGCGGGTCCGGCATTGGCTATCGTCGTGGCAGCACAGGCCGAAGATGTGCAACAGTGGTTGGAATTAGTGCAGCCACTAGCGCAGATGCGTCAAACACCCGTGGTCGCGTTTACGAGCGCCGGCGCCGATCTGGCCTTACGCCCTTATCTCGATAGTGGGCAACTCGCTGGATTGGTCAGTGGCTTCGATGGCGGTTACACCTATCAGCAACTGCGTGAGCGGCCACTATCGCAGCCAGAAGAAACACTCTATCGGTTGCACCTCGTTTTTCAGAATTGGGGTCACATAGCCTTTCTGCTGATCATTATTTTGGGTAATTTGGCCGCGTTGCTGGGCGTACGCACTCAGCTTGGGGATTAGATATTGGATAGTAGGCGAGTATCCTCAATATCTAATCCCCAAGCTGAGTGCGGCGTTTATTTGCGTTCTCTAGAAGTGGTGCGATTTATTATCAGGGGCAGGGCATGTCTGAGCTGGGTGCAGGCGATTTTGCAACCATTCTAGGTTTATGGGTGGGTTTTCTTTTTTCGATCATGATCTTTACTGCCATCACGGGCGATCATGCGCTGGCACAATTGGCGCAACATATTTTGGTGGGCGTGAGTTTGGGCTACCTGGCGATTCTGGTCTTGCGCCATGTTCTCCAACCCTGGCTTTTTACGCCCTTATTGGCAGCCAACACGGTTGATCTGAAGCTCTGGATACCTTTAGTGTTAGGCGTATTGCTCTTCATCGCCGGTCTGGACCGGATGTTGGCTCAAAATCATTCGCCCGCCTACCAACTGGGCTGGGGACGGCGTCTGTTACATGGGCTAGGCTTGTTGCCGGCGGGCTTGCTTTTAGGCGTCACCTTGGCTGTCGTGCTGATTGGTGTTGTACAAGGCAGCCTGATCCCCCAATTTTGGCGTGCCGCGCAGACCGAGCTAACCGGTTCTGCACCGGTGGGGCAGCTATTGACTAATGGTCTTACCTTGCTGCTCACCACTGCCACGCTTCTCTATCTTTCCGTGGGGACGGAACGGCATCTGCAACAACAGCCGGCCAGGCTACGCCGGATCTTGGCCGCCTGGATCTGGCTTGGAGAACGCGCGCTTTGGGTCGCCGCTGGCATCATCTTTGCCCGCTTAATCGCTGCTCGTCTCAGTTTGTTGATTGGCCGCCTGGAATTCTTCTTGGTTCGTCTAAATGACATCCAACTTTGGCAATGGGCAGAACAGATCTGGCAACGCCTGGTAGGATGAGGACGAAGGACGAACGACCAACGACGGTCGTCAGTGACGCATTACCAATTACCTAATTACCAATTACCTAATTACCCTTCCCTATGTCTCAGCAACCACCCAAAATCACCACAACCGGCAGCCTGCTTGCCTTAAGCGTTGAATTGGCGGTAACGCGTGCCTGTTTGTTGGAACCTGTCGCTGGCCAATATCGCCTGGCGAGTTGGCTAACTGTAGAACGTAATCCAGAACTGGACCTGGTGCAGCAACTGGCGGACACTTGTCGCCGACTGGGGGGGCGCTTGGGACGCCGGCTGTGGGACGAAGCGCGTGATGAACCGCTGTTACAAAGTGAAGACGCGTTGCAATTTCCACCTGTGGACCAGGTGGCCGTAATCGCAAGCCCGCGACCCCATCTACGGGTTTGGCTGGCTGGGCTGAGTTATGGCGTTAGTTTGATGGCCGCCCACCAAGCATTGGCGGCTGGACCTGTTCAAGTGGTGGGAGCTTCTTGTTTGACGGTTGAACTAAGCAGTGGCCAACTGGCGAACGAACTGATCGATGCACAGCCGGAAGTACTCGTGGTTGTCGGTGGCTATGATAATGCCGACCTGGCTGCCCAGCAGCCGATCCTGTTGCTGTGTAAACTGCTTGGGCAGGCGATTGCTCGCCTGCCGCGCGCGCAGCAGCCGGCGCTCTTTTATGCTGGCAATCGCTGGGCGGCAGCGGCGGCGGAAATGTTGTTGCGCAATGGCGATAATGCGTTGCCGTTGACTATGCTTAGTAACCTTCAACCCACACCTGATTTTGTCAATCATGCCGAACTGGCGGTGGCGGTGGGGTACCATTTTTGGCGACTGTGCGAGCGCACGCCCACCTTTGGTCAGGTTCGCCGCTGGGTCACCGGCCCGGGGCAGATTAGTAATTTGGAGACGAGTTTTGCGCAATTAACATTGGCCTGGATGGCACACCAAGGTTTGCCGGTCTTACATGCGCTCTACTGCACCGATGCCTGGTGGCTACATGTGTGGGCGACAGAAGAAAAAAATGGCGTGCGCATGCGTTTTGTCCCACCCCAAACGCGACCTACTGATCTGGCGGCGTGGCCACCACTCCAACTGGTGAGCGGAGAGTGGCCGCAGCGGCTTTGGCCTGTCCCTGCCCTGCACTGGTGGGACCGATCCAATGTCGCGCCTCTTGTCGCCGCCATTGGTCAGGTCGCACCGCTGGCGATGGTGCAAGCCCTGAGCTTGGATGTGTTGACGCGCTGAGGCTTGCGATCCGATGTATACCGATTTTTCAAATCGGTGTGCCGTTCAAGCGATTTAAAAAATCGCTGTACATTTTATCTAAATGCGTAAAACTTTGAACCGTTGGCTGGCTAAGTTAGATCCATATTTGCTATTGTTGCTCACGTTGAGCCTTTTTGCGTTGACGCCACTGCTGGCGCCTGGCTATTTCTACGCAGCCCATGATGGGCGCCACAGCGTCTTTTACTTGATTCAATTCGATGCCTCTTTTCGTGATGGCGCGTGGTGGCCGCGCTGGGCGATGCACCACATCCAAGGCTACGGCTATCCGACTTTTATTATTCAGGCGCCATTGGGTTTTTACCTGGCCGAGATTTTTGTGCTCTTGGGGGCCGGGTATACCGCGGCGGTCAAGCTCGCCTGGGCGATTGGTTTTTTGGTCAGTGGCTGGGGTATGTACCAACTAACCGTCAGCTGGCTGCACAAGCTTCAGGCTAGCGCACCCGTTGCCCTGCTGTGGACAGATGGCCGCGTTGAAGGCGCAATGCGTTGGGCTGGCGTTGTAGCCGGCTTGATCTATGTCTTCATCCCGTATCATCTGCTCGACATGTATGTACGGGCCGCGCTGAACGACACG
>JBBRVA010000836.1:0-3778 GCA_038247295.1 Caldilineales bacterium
CCTAAAGCGCCCGAAGCTGGTTTTGCCGAGACGCGACGGGTGGGTGAGGTGCTGGCCACGGCGGCGATCACGCGTAGCTTTGACGCCTTGCGTATCACCGAGCCGGTGCGGCTCAAAACTCTGACGCGTACCGTGGCGATCCGTCAGCGCACCCATGCCGAATTTATGCAGATCCCACGCAACGGCGAAGGGGAAAGCGTGGTGCAAGATAATCTTGTGCGCGTCGAGACACCGGGCGCGCTGTTGGATGTCGAGTTTTCGCTGCTGGCGATTGGCCCCGTCCTCTTTATCGGTGTGCCGGGGGAACTGGTGACCGAATTGGGCAGCGTGTTGAAATGGTTTTCACCCTTTAAGCGCGCCTACATCATGTATCAGGCCACCGACAGCCTCGACTACATCGCCCACCCCAACGCCTACCTGTGGGGTGGTTTCGAAACTTTCTGCGGACAACTGACACCTGCCGCGGCACGACCGCTGATCAACGCGATCCTCGACGCAGCCGAAGAACTCAAGGCGAGCTAGCTCTGTTGCAAAACTTAAAAGTCTCACGCAAAGCCGCAAAGGCGCAAAGATTTATTGTGTAGTTTCTTTGCGCCGTTGCGGCTTTGTGTGAGATTACTCGATCCTTGTTTTGCGCGCCTGCACAGCTGCGCGTAAGGGCGTGCTATCCCAAAGCTGGCGTAAATTGGCGAACACTTCGGCGGCGGCAGCTACGACATGGTCGATCTGGGCTGCGGTGTGGCTAAAGGTGAGGAAGTTCAATCCGCCACGGCGCAACAAGACACCGCGCACCGCCATTTCTTGGAGCAGGTATTCCCACAACAAAGCCGCTGTGTCCTGACCATCTTTATCCGTGGGTGCGGCGCTAAAGTCCATTGTCGTCATCGGCGCCAACCCGCCACAGACAAATGGTATTGCTGCGTCCGCGGCGGCCCGATTTAGCCCTTCGGTGAGCTGTCTGCCCAATTGCCAGAGATACGCGTTGACCGCTTTGTCACGAATTTCCTGGAGCGTAGCGATCGCCGCGGCCAGCGACAGCGCCTCGCCGCCATAAGTGATCGAGATCACCCGATCCTGCATCGAGGCCATCACGTCGGCGCGACCGGCGACACAGGCCAGCGGCATTCCATTCGCCAACGCCTTGGCAAAGCAGGCCAGATCGGGCGTGACGCCGCAATAGGCTTGCATGCCGCCCAAGGCCAGCCGAAAGCCGGTGACAATTTCGTCAAAGACCAGCAGCGCCCCATTTTCGTGACAGAGTTGCTTGACCGCGGCCAGATAGCCCACGGGCGGTTCGGCGCGTTGGATATCCAGGAAGACAGCGGCAACTTGACCGCGGTGGGCGTGGAATTTATGTTGCAAATCGTCCAGGTCAAATTCGCCGAAAGACTCGACACTGCCCTGCAAACTGGCCGGTACACCTGGATCGCCGTTGAGCACCGACCAGACATCGGGCCAACCGCGGTAGCCACAGTTCAAGATTAATGGGCGATTGGTGTAACCGCGCACGACACGCGCCGCGGCCGCAGTCGCTTCGCCACCGCCCTTAAAGAAGCGCACCATCTCAGCACATGGCACGACCGCGCCGAGCAATTCAGCGCATTCCACTTCTAGCGGTGACAGCAGCCCGTAAATAATGCCTTTTTCCAACTGGCGCGCAATTGCCGCGTCGACCGCGGGATAGCGATAACCCAAGATGACCGGACCCAGCGCTTGCACCAGATCAATATATTCGTTGCCATCCACATCGGTAATACAGCCGCCACTGGCCTGCTCGGCATAGATCGGATAGCCGCCCAACGCAAATTGGGCCGGCCGTTTGCTGTTGGTCTGTGAGCCACCCGGAATGCGTCGTTGGGCGCGGGCAAAGAGTTCGAGCGAACGTTGTAAGGGTAAGTTTTTAGTGGTTGACAAGACAGGCGCTCCTTGGGAAAATGAATAATTAATTGTGAATAATCAATAATTAACAATTAATGATCGCGTTGAGCGTTGATCGTAGCGACAATAGGGCAACAATTAACAGTTAATTATTCATTATTCACAATTAATTATTTGCCGCGTAAATTTATTTTGTACACCCCTACACGTCAACCATTGCCTGCGCCACCAACTCGCCAGGCGCTTCGACCGCTGCGTAGAAACCGGCGGGGGGCGCGGGCGGAATGACCAGGCTCGGATCGACGAGCGGACCATAGGCGTCCGGGCGGCGGTCGGCCAGGATCGAGGCACGCGCGTCGTTGTCACCGGGGAACGAGAAGTCGTGGGCAATGCGCGGATGATCTAGATCAACGGTGCATAGCGCCATACCCACATAGCGCCCAGCGTTAGAAAGGACCAACCCATCCGGTGCGATCACACCGCTGCGGCCCAGGATCATGCCTGGACGCCAGGCTTTGTGGCTTTCGATGCCAAAGGTGGTGTTAACCAACCACGCGCCATTGTCGATGGCGCGGCTCTTGATCACGGCGTTGCACAGATCGTCGCCCCAGCCGCTCCAGTAGGTGGGCCAGACAATGATCTCGGCCCCGCGCAACCCGAGCACACGCGTGCTTTCGGGAAAGCTCAGATCATGGCAGATACAGACACCAACACGGCCAAAGGTGAGGTCAAAGACCGGAAAGTCACCACCAGGGATCACACCATCGCGCATTTCGCGGCGTGTGGGGTGGACTTTGTCGTAGCGACCGACAATTTGGCCCTTGTTGTCGATCACAAGCGCCGTGTTGCGCAAAATACCATCAACCCTGGCGTGCAGGGGCAAGATGACATGCATCTGATAATGGGCGGCCAGTTTTTGCACCATACGTGTGGTCGGCCCGGTGTAGGCATCCTCGACTTCAATTTCGCCCGTACAAGTTTCGCCCAGGCAGGCCAGGTCGGCTTTGGCTTCGCCGGCCGCTTCCAGCCAGTGCATGATGGCCTCGACACGAAAGCGTTTGCGTTGGGCGTCGGTCTCGCCCTCACTCCACACCGGCAACTGAAGCGCGGCGATGGTGACATTGCGGGTCATAGCTGTTCCTCCTTGATGTGCTTACATTGAAAACTTGGTGCAGGGGTAAACAGGTAGGTAAACAGGTAAACAAGTAGACAGGGAAACAAGTAATACGCCCTGTCTACCTGTCTACCTGTCTACCTGTCTACCTACCTAACAAATTCATCAAATTTCCTTCACAGACGCGCTGACGATTTTCCTCACTCGTAATCCAATGGGCCACTTTGCCGATGGCCGCCTCGGGGTAGAAAAAAGGCGTATGCGTGCTGAAGAGCAGACGCTCGCTTGGCACGGCTTCGGTCAGCCGTTGCATGGTATTCATGGTTTCGGCAAAGGCAAGATCAAAGTAGATCTGGTTGCTGGCGCTGGCCAGTTCCTTGATCTCCGGCAAATAGGCAGACAGGACAATTAGCGGATGCGGATAGCGCTGCGCCAATGCCGTGATCTCGCCATTGTCCACACCTGGTACTTTCATCAACAAATGGTGCATACGTTCGTCTTCCAGACGCTTGACGATGGCGACGGTCACCTGGCGGCGCTGGGCCTCGGCTAGAAAGTCGTCGACAAACGGAGCGGCCAGGTTATACATGTGATAGTTGGGCAGCAAACGCACGATCCGGCAGCCATACGCTTCGACACAGCGCGCCAACGTTGCGCGCCAATTGTACAGGGCCGGATTGATTGTACCTACAGGCAGGAAGAAATCATCGCCCACGACTTGGGGTAAATGTTCGCTGTTGCCTTGCTGTGGATCGGCGTAGAAAGCCGCGTGTAGGGAAGCGACAC
>JBBRVA010000837.1:0-3769 GCA_038247295.1 Caldilineales bacterium
CGAGTTGGATGGCCAAGCCGGTATTCAAGAACTGGCCGGCAACGCCACCCTGCTCTACTATCTCTCCGAAGAGGCGCAGGAAGGCAAGAAGGCGTTCCTGGAAAAACGCAAACCGGACTTTTCCAAGTATCAGAAATTTCCGTAAACAATTCGCGTGCGAAATGCTTAAAATGTGCCCTACCCTATGTTACAGATAACGGCTCACCCTTACACGCTCGATTTTAAGCGCCCGGCCGCGACCTCACGCGGGGCGTTGCAAACACGTGATGTCGTCTTTCTGCGCGCCACGGATTCGGGGCGACCAGGGCTAACCGGCTGGGGTGAATGCGGGCCGTTGCCCGGCTTGAGCATCGATGATCGGCCCGATTTTCAAGCCCAAGTGCACGATGTTTGTCAGCAGATTAACGCTGGTCGCGCGCCGACCACGCTGGATCTGGCCGGGTGGCCTTCGCTAGCCTTTGGGCTGGAGATGGCCCTGCTGGATTGGCAGGCGGGTGGCCAGCAGCGTTTGTTCGATACGCCGTTTAGTCACGGTGCGGCAGCGCTGCCAACCCACGGTCTGATCTGGATGGACACACCCGCCAAGGTGGTAGAGCAGATCGAACGCAAGCTCGCACAAGGCTTCCGTGTGCTCAAACTCAAAGTTGGCGCGCTGGCGTTGGCGGAAGAGTGCGCAATTCTGGGTGCGATCCGGCAGAACTATGGGGTTGAGCAGGTGACGCTGCGGCTGGATGCGAATGGCGCGTTCACGCCCGCTACCGCCCTGGCAACCCTGCAACAGTTGGCGCAATTTGAGATTCATTTGCTAGAGCAGCCAATCAAACCTGGACAGTGGTCAGCGCTGGCCGAGATCTGCACCCTGTCACCGATTCCGATTGCTTTGGACGAAGAGCTGATCGGTGTCCAACCTGAGCAACAGCGCAGGCTATTAGAGACGATTCGCCCGCAGCATCTGATCATCAAGCCGGGCTTGCTGGGCGGATTTGCGACGAGTGAAAGCTGGATCGAGCTGGCAGAAAATTACGGCAGCGCGTGGTGGATCAACTCCATGCTCGAATCGAACATTGGTCTAAATGCCATCTGCCAGTGGACGAGTGCGCTCGATACTGGGCGTGTCCATGGGTTGGGCACAGGGCAACTTTTCGCCAATAATATTCCGTCTCCATTACGCTTAAACGGTCCGCTACTCGAAGTGGCGACAGATGACGGGTGGGACTTTTCATGCATCCAGTGACGATCCGCCTGGCCGGCCAATCATATACGGTTGACCAACTGCGCCAAGCACCCGCGACCGCTGCCACGCTCGCGCTGAGCGAAAATGAGCGCGCAACGCTCGATTTTTGCTACCACTGGTTAAGCGGTGAACCAGACTTTACCATCAACACCTCTGGTTCCACCGGTACGCCCAAACCGATCCGGCTGACGCGCCAACAGATGACGGCCAGTGCGCAGCGTACGGGTGCCACGCTCAATTTGCAAGCGGGCCAACAGGCGCTCGTCTGCCTGCCCACGCGCTACATTGCCGGACGCATGATGTTGGTGCGCGGCTTTGTGCTGGGTCTAGATATGACCGTCGTCGAGCCGGCGAGCGATCCTTTGGCCACGGTCGCGCCGGACGCCCACTTTGATTTTACGGCCCTGATTCCGTTACAATTGCAAACCCTGCTGGTAGGACCGCCTCACTATCATGCCATCCTCAACCGCATGCAAGCGATCTTGATTGGTGGTGGACCCGTTAGCCCCGCTTTAATGGCGCAATTGCAAACAATCAGCGCGCCCATCTACCACACCTATGGCATGACTGAGACGGTCAGCCACATTGCCCTGCGCCAACTTAATGGGCCGCAGGCCAGCACCGCCTTTAGACCCCTGCTGGGGGTGCAGCTCGGCGTCGACGAACGCAACTGCCTCAACATTTGCGCCGATGTCACCCAAGATCACGTGGTGCAAACCAATGATCTGGTCGAATTGCGCGCGGATGGTAGCTTTATCTGGCTGGGGCGCTGGGACAATGTGATCAACAGCGGCGGCGTCAAGGTGCAAGTCGAAAAGGTCGAAAATGCGCTTGAGCAGGTGTTGCACGCGCTCGATCCAAAGGGGTTGGGCGAACGTCGCTTCTTTGTCGGTCCGTTGCCAGATGCGCGCCTGGGCGAGACAGTCACCGTTGTGATCGAGGGCTCGCCGCTGCCCGCTTCACAGGAAGAGGCCATTCGCCAACGCTTGGGGCAGGTGGTAGACCGCTACGAAATTCCCCGCCGTTTCTGTTACCTACCCCATTTGGCCGAAACACCGACCGGCAAAATCGACCGCAAAGCGAACCTCGCACAAATTTTACAATGAATGGTACGCGGATGAACGCGGATAAACGCGGATTTTTTACTGCGGTGTTATAAAAAATCCGCGTTTATCCGCGTCCTAACTTTTCTTTCTGTCTGGTTTCTAGTGCTGCTTTTTTTGTTAAGGCTAAAGGAAAGCTATACTGTAAGGACAAGGCTTCTACCATACCCTCAATTGCAGAAAGTTGCCCTATGAGTCTGCCCTTCGTTAGTAAAACCTCGGTTCGGTCGCCCGGTTTGACAAACCAGCCATCGGTGCCGGTCAGGTGGCGTCCGCTATATTCTGCGGCTGTGGTTGCGCCACTGGCCACAAGCCCTGCTCTTGCTTCTGGCCTTGCTCGTTTACGAAAGTTTCAAAACCTTTTTCTCCCTCAGCGTCCGTGAAATCATCAATAGCTTGCAAGCAACGGGGCGCGTGCAAAACCTCGGCGCGACGATCGGTCTGATCTTCCTGGCGTTTTTGGTTGCCTTCGGCGCTCGGTTGTTAGGTGAAAGGGTGATTGCCCAGGTAGGGGCCAAGCTGCTCAATTACTTGCGTATCACCATGTTTAAACAGCTACAACGCCTGTCACAAGGCTATTTTGCCCGCACGCCGATTGGTGACATTACGGCCCGTTTCTCGAGTGATTTGGCCATGATGAAACGGGGGTTGACCTTGCAGCTGCGTGACAGCATGTTGGATGGCATGGAAATAATTTTGAACGTTCCCGTGCTCCTTTATCTAGATTGGCGGCTGGGATTACTGGCCATGCTCTCCATTGTGCTGCTCACTTTTGTCCTCGGCTAGCTTGCGCCACGCGCCACCCAGGCTGGCTATCAACACAAAACCACCGAGGCGCAGATTGTCAACGAAATTCAGGAAAATACCCGCGCCCAATCGCTGATCCGCGCCTTTGGCTTTGAGCCGCTGATGCTGGCACGTTTTGAACGCAGCCTGGCCGGGGTCGAGGCGACAGGGTTCAGCGCCCTCTTTCGCCGTAGCTCGGTGACCCTGGCGGCCAAAGCCATGCTGGCCCTGTCGCGGATCGTGACCGTGGGCGCCGGTGTCTTCTTGGTGATGCAAGACGCAATGACAATCGGCGATCTGGTCGCATTTCTTAGTTTGTCAGAGATTGTAAATTTGGCAGTCGATGACTTTAGCCGCAGCGTATTGCCCGATCTGATTACGGCCACGAGCAGCATTCAGCGCATCGAGGATCTGTTGCAGCAAGCGCCGGACACCGTCGACCGGACCGATGCTGTCGCCATTCCAGCGCTGGCGCGCGAAATCCAACTGACCGATGTTTTCTTTAGCTATACCGGTCAGGAAAAGAATTTAGCAGAGGTCAATATGACCATTCCTGCTGGCCAATCGGTGGCCTTTGTCGGGCCGAGCGGATCGGGGAAGAGCACGCTCTTAAGCCTATTGATCCGCGCCCACACGCCTAGCAGCG
>JBBRVA010000838.1:0-3765 GCA_038247295.1 Caldilineales bacterium
GATGCCGCGGCTTGGCAACAACTGCCTTTTGACCATCTTATTGCACTCTTATACATTCCTGCTCCAGCGCTGCAAACCTTGGTGCGCAGTCACCTCCCCAATCAAACCGTGTTGGTAGATCAGGATCAGCATATAAAATTGCGATGGTTGGGGTTTGCCGCCGAGCAAACACAGCCCGCGGAAGAGTTCCAAGGCCAGCGCTTTGATCTGTATTTCGAAGTGCTAGAGAAGTTTGACACCGACTTTTCCACCTGGTTTCATATTGTCGCGCAACCGGATGGCGCTGAGTCGATCATCTATGATTATTTCCCCGCAACGCCCACCACGCAATGGCAGCCAGGCACAATCGTCCGCTTTTCACCCGTAATTCAACTGGCACCGGGTGATTATGCACTTGCGTTTGGATTTTGGACGCCCCAGGTGCGCGCACGTCTCTATCTAGAACAAAGTGAAGCCTACTGGCTAACCCTGGGCGATCATACGGTGATTGATCGAGATGGCGAAAAATGAATGAGCCGCTACCTGTTCCGCGCACCCGCGGTTGGCCAGGGTCAATCTGGCTTCTGCTTGGCAGCGGCATCGCGCTCTATGCGTTGCTCCACTTGCACGCTCGGCCAGTGCCCAGCGCGAACGTCACGACCCCACTCTGGCTGGCGGCGATTGCGCTCTTCCTGTTGTGCTGCTGGCAGTTAGATCGCGAAGACGCTGATTGGCGTCCGCTCCGGCTGGAATGGCGTCGCCGTGATGGGTGGATCCTAATGAGCGTGCTAACGCTGGCCTTAGTGTTGCGCACCTTTGATCTCAACCATATTCCACTGGCGATGCATAACGACGAAGCCGCCATGGCCATGGAAGGCGTCCATGCAACCGAGGGCAGTCTGCAAGATCCCTTTGCGTTTGGTTGGTATTCACACCCGGCGCTCTGGTTTTTCCTCGTTTCGTTTAGCCAGCGCCTGTTTGGCGAAACGTTGGCCGGCGTGCGCTTGCTTTCTGCTGGGATCGGCACGCTGGCCATCGCGACAACCTATTTGATGGCGCGCTTGCTTTTTGCACGGCGCGTGGCCTGGATGGCGGTCGTTTTACTCGCCACATATCATTTTCATCTTCACTTCAGCCGTGTTGCGCTCAACAATGTGGTGGATGCCACGCTTGGTCCTCTGCTGATCAGCTGTTTAGTGATTGCGATCCGCACCCGCCGCGCCTTCTTTTGGGGGCTTACCGGTGTTTTGTTGGGACTTGCGCTCTATTTCTACATGGGCACCCGGCTGTTTATTGCGCTGGTGGTGCTCCTAGGCGTCATCTGGCTCTTCAGCGAGCGCGCCAGGTGGCGGCAGATAGATACGGCTGATCTCTGGTCACCCGTCCTGCTGATCGTGGCCGGCTTTTTATTTGTCGGCGCGCCGTTGCTGCAAAGTGTTTATAAAGCGCCGCGCGATTTCCTCTTGCGCACCGCCGTCGTCACAATTTCACCCACGTGGATAACGCAAGTAACCCAGGAACGGGGGTGGAATCTTGCGCAATTCTTTTGGGATCAGTTACAAAATACCATTCTCATTTTTTATACGCATCCCGATGTAAGCGACTTTTATGATCGCCAGCAGCCTTTGCTGGGGCCATTGGCCGCCGGTTTGATGACGATTGGAATTTTGCTAACCTGTACACGTCTGAAAGAGTGGCGCTATCAAGTATTGGTGCTCTGGGTTGGGTTAGCCTTCGGCTTAGGCGGCATCTTGATGCTAAACCCAGGTCTGGTCCAACGCTATGTAACGCTGGCGCCGGTGGTCTGCCTTCTCATTGCAATTGCGATTGATGAGGGTATAATCCAAGTGAGTAGACGTTGGCCTCGGCAGCAGGGACGCATTCAAATCGCCAGCCTATTTCTGGTTGGCTATCTGGCGCTGACGAGCGTTTATCAATACTTTGGCGACTACATTCCACGCGAAACGTTTGGCGCGCAATCGTCGCAGGCCGCTACGCTGTTGGGGCGTTATTTACAGACACAGCCAACGGGCACACAGGTCTGGCTTCTCGGCAACCGGCGCATCTCCTATCAGGGCTTTCCTATTCTGCCCTATTATGCTCGCCATGTGAACGGCCAGGATCTGCCCGAGCCATTGCCAAGTGACAGGCCATTGCCCGTGACAAACGGTGTGGTCAACCTCTATGTCGCCGTACCAGAACGCGCCGCCGAGTTAGGATTAGTGCAAGCCATCTTGCCTGGTGGTGCATCGGATGTGCTCAACTGGCCTAAACATGGGCAACCACTGCTTTATCTCTACCAGATTGCTCCGCCAGCCACTACGATAGATAAAGCCCAATAGTAGACTCGCCGCATGGCAAAACACGGCCAGGTATGGTTAAGTCGTTGCTGGCGCGACTGCCGATTTTCTGGTGAACAAGTAACCCCCTCGATAGATTATCCATCACTTCAATTATGGTCAACTCAAATTTCGATTAATTGCAAACATAATGTAATGTTTGTTGGCATACGGTAGGAGTATACTTGGGCGATAACGCTTGGTTGCTTGGGTTGCAACTGAGCTTCTGTCTTGCCTCGTTCGTTTATCCGCAAAATCTTAAGCTAGAAGTTTAAGCATACGGGACTACCGACCCATTTACTTGGTGTGGATCGCTCACTATAATGTGTTCACAACACATCATTTATTCGCAAGGAAGCACACATGCAAAAATTGCAACGTTGGACGATACAAACTTGGATGAAGAAAGTTCTAGCGGGGGTAACCCTGTTGATTCTATTGCTGGGTAATCAGCTGGCCTACGCCGCCGCCCAAAGCGCCCCTACCGCGCCTGTTTCTCCCTTACAGATCTCCTCTGTAGCTGGCGGTGTCACCATTGCGTGGGGCGCCGGTGTTGACAGTGATATGGTTGCGGCCGCGGCGCTCCCCAATTTGCCCATCATGCGTTATCAAGGATACGACTTGCCCATGCAATTGGTGACCCTTCAGCTTTCTGATGCGGTTGCGGCCAGTGCATTACAAGTAGAACAGTTGGACAGTGTCGCTTGGCAAGGCACGCTACAACCAGTTGCGCCATTGCAACCCCTCGCGCTTGATTGGGAAGATAATTCTGACTTGATGGCCGATGAAGTCGTGGCTTTGCCCGATGCACCGGTCTTTGTCTTGCGCCAAGGCATTGTCAACGGCGAATCGATTGCCGTTATTGCTATCAGCCCGCTCTATCAGGAAAATGGCGCGATCAAACTGGCCACGAACTTGAAGGTTAACGCGGTTGGGGCAAAAACTGTGGCCGACAATCTGCTCACGCAGCCCCGTGCATCCGTCGGGATTGCGTCACCGGCCCTTGTCCCTACCAATAACGCGGCGACAATGAATGCGATTAAAATTAAGGTGAGTCAGCCAGGGTTACAAAAGATCAGCGCCGCGACGCTGATCAGCGCGGGTCTGAATCCGGCGACAATTGATAGTACGAAATTGCACCTCTATTACAAGGGTACGGAAATTCCGCTAGAGACGATTCAAAGCCCTAACTTCGAGTTGCGTTTTTACGCCGTAGCCACCGGTGATCGGTGGAATGCAACGGATGCCTACTGGCTTACGCTCGAAGCGACCAATGGCTTGCGCATGGCCACTCGCCAGGTGACACCAGGATCGGCGCCTACTACTGGCGTTGCCTTTGAAGAAGGCGGTTGGGTGCAGAACCGTGAGTACCAATCGCGCCAAGCTGGCGTAGATGGTGATCATTGGTTCTACAAGACATTGGAAGTAAAACCCTCGCAGTTGGGCC
>JBBRVA010000839.1:0-3764 GCA_038247295.1 Caldilineales bacterium
ACAGCAACAGGGTGTAACCGCTTTCCTGGAGATTGGACCCAAACCGACGCTTATCGGCATTGCCAGTCAAGTTCTGGACGAGGCAGCCGCGCAAAACCCGGCGGATCAGATCGCTTCCTCCCCGGCCTTGATGCTGCCTAGTCTGCGCGACGGCCACAGCGATTGGCAGCAGATGTTGGAAAGTCTAGGCGCGCTCTATGTTCGTGGTGTAGCCATTGACTGGGTCGCGTTTGATCAGGGCTATCAACGCCACAAAGTCATCTTACCCACCTATCCCTTCCAACGCCAACGCTACTGGGTGGAGAGCGGCAAAGCAAAGCGTGGTGGCACGGTATTGCGTCCGTTAGTCGACACGATGATGAAGTTGCCGTTGCAAAAGCAACAGGTGTTTGAGCGTGCGTTTAGCGTCCAGAGTTTGCCCTTCTTAGCCGACCATCGCGTCTTTAATACCATTATTTCACCAGGCGCTTGTCAGTTGGCGATGGTGCTCAGTTGTGCCGAATTAACCTTGGGCGGCCCCGCGTATACGCTCGAAGAAGTGGTACTACCACAGGCGTTGGTGATCCCCGAAGCGGGCGCGCGTACGGTGCAAGTTGTCTTCACACCAGTAGAAAAGCAGCCGCGTGGGCAAGCCGCGCAAGAATTCAAGGTGATCAGCTTTGCTGAATCATTATCTGATTCAGGCAATGACGAGGATACAAGCGAACCTGCGACCCATGCCATGGGCATGGTGTCCAGAAACGCGGCTGGGTCAAATGACCGTGTTGTCCCCATCGATCTACAAACTCTCCGTCAGCGCTGTACGCAACACGTCGATATTGCGGCGCTCTACAGGATGGAAGCAGACATTGAATTGGGTGCCAGCTTCCGTTGGCTCGTCGGGCTTTGGCAGAACAGTGCGGCGGAAAGAGCCGATGGTCCCGCCGAAGCAGTGGCACAGATTCGCGCCCCAGATGTGATTGGTTCTCTGGCAGGCTATCCGCTGCATCCTGGGTTGCTGGATGCCTGTTTCCAGGTCACGAGCGCCGCGCGCAGTGAAATCCCGCGGCCTGGCGAGACGCGCCTGCCGTTTGCGATTGCTGCGCTCCATTTCTACCCGGCGGCGGCTTCCGCTGGTGTGCAGCAGGGGGAGTGGTGGTGTCATGTCCGCGCGGTGGCGCCAAACAAATGGGATCTGCAATTGTTCGACACAACCGGCCACCTCGTGGCGCGCATCGAAGGTTTTGAAGAACGCGTTGCGACCTCCGCCGCCGTCCAAGGCGCCGATGCGTGGCGCGATTGGCTCTATGCAGTGGAATGGCAATCCTTGCCGCAGAGGGGGCTGTCACCCGCATTTTTGACGGCACCGGCGATCATCGAACAGTGCTTACAGGAAAGTGCCCCGGCGTTGGTTGCCGCGCGCTTGACCCAAGACCAATGGGCCGACTATCAGGCTGCGCTGGATGGATTAGAAAGCATTAGCATCGACTATCTGTTGAACGCTTTTGCCAAAGTCGGTTTCAGTTTTGAACCGGGCGCGCGCTGGCTGCAAGAAAGGCTGGCCCAACGCCTCAGCGCGCTTCCCGTTTATGGACGGCTGTTGCAACGGCTGTTAGTCATGCTGAGTGAGGAAGGGATTGTACGCCAAGAGCAGGATGTATGGGTGGTTTTGCAAACGCCGGAACGACGCGACCCAGCCAGCCGGATCAAGACGCTGCAGACGCGCTACGGCAACTTGATCGAGCGTGAGTTGACGCTGTTAGAGCGCTGCGCCAGCAAGTTGAGCGAGGTACTGCGCGGGTTACAAGAGCCGCTGGAATTGCTCTTTCCCAATGGAGACGATACAAGCGTCACCCAACTGTATACGGAAGGGGCTGATGCTAACGTTATGAACAGTTTGCTGCAACAGGCGGTGCAAACGGCGTTGCAATCATTGCCCGCAAACCAAGGGCTGCGCATTCTTGAAATCGGCGCCGGCACGGGCAGCACAACGGCAGGCGTGTTGCCCCATTTGCCCGCGGCACAGACTGAATATGTTTTTACCGACATCGGTCCTTCCTTTGTGAGCAAGGCCCAAAAGAACTTTGCTAACTATCCCTTTATGCGGTACCAGACGCTGGATATTGAGCAATCTCCGAGCACACAGGGCTTTGCCTTACAGCAGTATGATCTGATCATTGCCGCCAATGTGTTACATGCCACCAAAAATCTACAGGAAACATTGGCCCATGTTCGCCAGTTACTCAAGCCCGGCGGTCAGTTGATTCTGTTGGAGAGTACAGCGCGGCGGCGTTGGGTGGATTTAACCTTTGGGCTGACCGATGGCTGGTGGCAATTTAACGACATGCGCCAAGACTATCCGCTGTTGAGCACTGCGGCCTGGCAGGATCTGTTATGTACTGCTGGCTTTACAACCGCTATCAGCTATGAGCCATCCATCCTTGCCCTGGCATCCGCACAACCGGCGGCTGGCGAGTCAGCATCGTTGGGGCAAGCGGTGATCGTCGCGCAGGCGGATGAGCAAGCGCTGCACTTGGGACGCCCTTGGCTGATCTTTGCCGATGTCGGCGGTGTAGGCGATGGGCTGGCGCAACAACTGCGCCAACGGGGCGAATGCCCAATAGTGATTTGCGCTAATCAGGCTTATGACCAAATAGATGATGTTACCTATCAGATTGATGTGGATAAGGTCGAGGATTATCAGCGGTTGCTCGGTGCTGTCACTGCGACAAATCGATCAGGCTCAGCAGGCGTACATGGCATCGTCCATCTCTGGAGTTTAGACGCGCCCACGTTGAGTAGTACAGCGGCACTTGAAGCGGCGTCTAAGCTGAGTTGTGGCACAGTCTTACATCTCGTGCAGGCCCTTTTGCAACAGCAGGTGGAACCGCAAGGCTTGTGGTTGGTGACGCAGAATGCCCAAGCAGTAGCGCCCACCGATCGAGTGGATGGGGTTGCGCAAGCCGCCCTCTGGGGCATGGGCAGAGTGATTGCGCTGGAACATCCCGAACTGCATTGTATCCGCATTGACCTGGGGACGCAGACCATCGACGACCAAGCCAAGCTGCTCTGTGCTGAACTGATGGCTTTTATGCCTGAAACCACAGGATTGATCGAAGACCAGATGGTGCTGCGCGAGCACACTCGTCATGTCGCCCGGTTGAAACGCTTTGAAGCGCAGCCAATGGCAACAACAGCCTACCATGCCGATGCCACGTATCTGATTACGGGTGGGTTGGGTGGCATTGGTCTCGCCGTAGCCGATTGGTTTGCCCAGCAAGGGGTCAAACATCTGATCCTGATGGGACGTAGCCAACCTAAAGCCGAAGCGCAAGCCCGCATCAATGCCCTGCGTGCGCTCGGGGTCACGGTGACCATTGCCCAAGCCGATGTCAGCGATTTAACCCAGGTCAGCCATGTGATCGAGCAAATCGATGCGGCTTATCCATTGCGGGGCATTGTGCACTCCGTAGGCGTGCTGGATGATGGCGCCTTGCTCCAGCAAACCTGGGCGCGTTTTACCACCGTCTTTGCCCCTAAAATGTGGGGGGCGTGGCATTTGCACACCCTCACCAAAACGATGCCGCTTGATTTCTTCATTCTTTTTTCTTCAACGACCGGTCTGCAGGGAAATCAAGGGCAGGCAAACCATGCCGGCGCCAATGCTTTCCTGGATGCCTTTGCTTATCATCGGCGGGCACATCAGCTTCCCGCGCTCAGCATTGACTGGGGGGCTTGGGCAGAAATCGGGGCCGCGGCGGCCATGGTCGAGGAGAAACAACAAC
>JBBRVA010000840.1:0-3761 GCA_038247295.1 Caldilineales bacterium
GGTGAAGCCACCTTGTTCTTCTTGACCGTCACCTTGGTCCGGCTGCCAATCACATCATTGCCTTGCTTGATCGACTCGATGCGACGAATGTCCAGGCGGACACTGGCATAGAACTTGAGGGCCATGCCACCAGTAGTCGTCTCCGGGTTGCCAAACATCACGCCGATCTTCTGGCGCAACTGATTGGTGAAGATCAGGCAGGTGCTGGTTGACTTAACAACGCCGGTCAGCTTGCGCAACGCCTGGCTCATCAGGCGCGCTTGCAAACCCATGTGGCTATCACCCATCTCGCCTTCGATCTCGGCACGGGGCACCAAGGCGGCTACACTGTCGACCACCACCACATCCATCGCCCCTGAACGCACCAGCGCTTCGGTGATTTCCAACGCCTGCTCACCCGTATCTGGCTGGCTGACGTAGAGACTATTGACATCGACACCAATCCGGGCCGCATAGGCCGGATCCAGCGCATGTTCCACATCCACAAAGGCGCAGATGCCACCTGTTTTTTGGGCTTCGGCGATTACGTGCAGACAGACCGTTGTCTTGCCCGAGCTTTCCGGACCGTAAATCTCTACCACGCGACCTTTGGGCACCCCACCCACACCTAGCGCTACATCCAAGCTTAGGCTGCCGGTGGGAATGGCTTCGACGGTTAAACGTGTGGCCTCACCCAACTTCATCACCACGCCATCGCCATATTTCTTGTTTAGATTCGCCAGCGTTGTCTCCAACGCCTTTACTTTGCCGCCATCTGCTGCTATCGCGGCTTCATCTCTATGCTCAACTGGCGCTTTCTTCATTGCGCACATATTTTTCTCCTTATGGTTGCGTGTTGATTCGTTGCGTATTGGTTCGTCACGTGTTAGCGGCTTATCGAATGGTAACTCATTTACCCACACGGTGTAACTTTAATGTCATTATTCTAGCTCAGATGTTCTGTTTTGTCAAGTTTTTACTTGGTGCGAGCGCATATTTCAACCATTCGGCAAACTTAGTTTGTTGCCGCGTGGACAGAAATTTAGCCATCAATTCCGAATATGCGCTTCATAAATTTCTCTTCCCCTTGTTTGACAGGAGTGGAGGCGAATTTAACAAATTTTACAAAAATGAGCATATCGTTTTGGTATACAATAGTTATTTTTATCGACTAGACATTTTAGCCGCGCTGTCTAACCCTGTTATAATCAATAGGAACTTGGAATTGCGCCGATCTCAATTCCATCTTAGACCAATCAACCGCACACATTTTCATACTGTAATTTGGATTGGGAAAGTCGTGTACAGACGTAAACTAAATCGAGCATGGGAAACGTTGCGATCGATGCCGATGCCTGCCATCGCATCGGATCGGCTGGTTGATTTGCACAATGATCTAACGCACTATGATACCACCATTGCGCAGGAGATGCGTGAATACCTGCGTGGCAACGTTATCAATCGGCATAAAGTCTATATCGATGTCGAGCTAGAAGATTCGCTACGCGCCTTCAAAGCTGAGATGGCATCTGAAGTTGAATGCCGACGCGAGTTGCTCCGCTACAAGCGACGCATTGATGACGTTGTACGTGAATTGTTGAGGGTTAATGGGCGAACAAAAGAATTGCAGCTAGAAGATGAGGGATAGAGTCAAATAGGCAGATAGAGATGGAAATTGTCTGCCTGTTTGCTCTAATTACACTCTAATTCAGGGTAATGCATAATCGCGTGCAATCAGGTCATCCGCCGTTTCACGACGTTGAATTAAATGAGCCTCACCTTGGCGCACCCAAACGACAGCAGGCTTGCAAGCACCGTTATAATTGCTGCCCATATTTATATGATAAGCACCGCTAACGGGAACAGCCAGTACTTCACCAACCGCAACCTCCGGTAGATCCAAGGCTTCGATCAAAACATCGCCACTTTCACAATAAGGGCCAGCCAACCAAGTTGCGCGCTGATTCATCCGGGCCGGTTGCTCGATAGGCAACGCAGAATAGCGCGCCCCGTAGAGAGCAGGGCGTGGATTATCTGCCATGCCACCATCGAGCAAGAGCCAGCGCCGTTGCGCGGTCTGCTTGACGGCGCCCACCGTGTAGAGTGCCACCCCCGCGCGCGCCACCAGGCTGCGGCCAGGCTCCACCTGAAGTCTTGGCAACGGCAAACCCCGCTGCTGGCACCCAACCACCAAATGATGGGCAATAAAGGCAACATACGCTTCAACCACCGGCTGGGGCAGATCGTCTTCATGGTAAGCTACGCCCCATCCGCCGCCGGGGGAAAGCACTTGCGGCAGCCAACCGGACTGGGCGCGCAATTGTGCGATTAAGTCTAACATCATTTCCAATGCCGATCCGATCGGCTCTGGATCATGAAAATGCGATCCCTGATGAAAGTGCAGGCCAGTAAGGGGCAACTGTGCAGCTTGACAGATTGTCACAGCAGCCATCACTTCGGCTGTATCCATGCCAAACTTGCTATCTGGCTGGCCAGTTTGTCGATAGGCATGCGTATCTACTGCAACACCAGGCCGCACACGTAACCATAAGTCTGGTCGCGCCATACCCGCGGGTGGCATCAAATCGACCAGACGATTTAATTCTGTCAGATTGTCGACCACGATCACGCCGGCTTGGGTTACTGCGACCTGCAAATCGGTAGCACTCTTATTGACGCCATGGACAAGAATGCCAGCTCGTTCTACGCTAGCGGCCGCGGCAATCCGCAGTTCGCCAGCGCCGGTGCAATCCAGCAGTAGCCCCTGCTGCCTTACCCACTGGGCGGCGGCGGTACACATAAATGCCTTGCCGGCATACGTAATGCCTGCCGCTGCCGGATAGTGACGCGCCAATGCCTGGCGATAGGCAACTACCGCTGCATCCATGGTGGCCTGATCGTACAGGTAGAGCGGGGTGCCGAACTGTTTAGCCAACGTAGACAACTGGCAACCACCAATCGCCAACTCGGCAGTTGCGCCCTGCAACACGATTTCAGTAGTCAGTGGGAAGAGCGCCAAGCGCGATAGATATGACGGTTCGGACGCAGTGCGATTAGACAAATTTGCCTCATTTTTATAGTTAAATCGATCAAAACATACTATCAAAACATACTACGGGGAATCTCTCTACGCAATGAAATTCCGAACTTTCAAGCCGTTGTTGAAGTATGAGCGACCTACTAGGAATTGTAATGGCAATACCAACCGGCACTTCCTGGTTAGCAACCAGATTAATTGGCGGTGCCTTGCTGCATAGAAATTAGCCCACCAACCCATTTGCGCAAGGTCAAACTCTTGCGTTGCAACAATCAGAAAAAATAGCAACAAAAATTGGCGCCGTATCAACCAGCGCCAATCTGTGAGCAAACGAACTGGGTATTCGTTTGTTGACGTCTCACTAGCCTTAGACCCTGAACGGCAGGTTTAGGACATTTATGCCGGGGTGATTGCAACGGCAATCATTCCCAAAACCATACTTAAGATCAAGAGGATGCTCAAAGCGTAAAATATTTTTTCGTTTCGTGTGTACTTTTTGCGATTCATCATCTGTACTCCAATTCTTCCGGGGTCGGACAATACGTAAGCCATATGCTTCGATGTTAGCCAAGGGCTAACTGCACTGAGCAGTCAGCAACAGAGATTGTGCTGCTTTGCCACTTGTTATCCGGTAAAGCAATAGGTAGATTATACCATTACTCACACCTTGCCTAGTAGCATACAAGGGTTTGATAATAATTTTCAACTTTTATGCAGCAGACAAGCTACAAACGCAAAACCCCTA
>JBBRVA010000841.1:0-3760 GCA_038247295.1 Caldilineales bacterium
ACCGCCATCAAAGTCAGGCCAATTAACAGGAGGCCATCGATCCAGCGGGTCTGCGTTCGCAAACTGGGCAAACGTTTACCCACTGGCTTGGCTTGGGTCTCTAGAATCTGTTCCATCTGCTCGCTTCACTCCTGGCAGGTACCGCAGTGAGCAGTAAGACAGTGGGACAGTAGGGCAGTGAGACAGTAGGGTTACTACCCCACGGGCTTACTGTCCCACTGTCCCACTGCCCTACTCTTGGCTGCGCGACATATGCCGAATATAGGGAATCGCTACCACCAGCGTGATCGCCGCAATCACCCAGGCCAACGCCGACCCCAACCCGGCATGATAATATTGGAAAGCGTTGAAATACATCCAGGTGCCGAGAACTTGAGTCGAGCGGCCCGGTCCGCCGTAGGTCATCGAATAGATCAAGTCAAAGGTCTTAAACGAGTTGATTACGACCAGCGAGAGCACGATCACATGTGCCTCGCGCAGCCAGGGCAAGGTGATCGACCAGAACAGATGCCAACCATTAGCGCCGTCGATGCGCGCCGCTTCGAACTGTTCGGCGGGGATGCCTTGCAGCGCGGCCAGATAGATCACCATGGGGAAGCCGATGCCGCTCCAAATGGCGGTGATAAAGGTGGCGGGCAGCGCCGTTTCGTAGACCGAGAGCCAGCCGCGTGTATAGTCGCCCAGCCCAATCACTTTGAGAAACTCGTTGACAAAACCAAATTGGCCGTTGTACATCCACGACCAAATCATGCCGACCGCGACCAGCGGCAGAATGCCCGGTCCGTAGAAGATGGCGCGAAGGGCGTTGCGGGCAAAGAGCTTGCGATTCAACGCGACCGCCAGCATCAATCCGATCACGGTTGGAAAGAGCAGGGAGCCGAGCGTCCACAGGATATTGTTTTTGAGCGCCAGCCGCGAAATATCATCTTCAAACAAGATGCTCCGATAATTGGCCAGGCCGACCATATCGAAGTGATTCGACAGGCCATCCCAATTGGTAAAGCTGATAAACAGCGAAAAGGCCATCGGATAGACCAAGAAGATCAGATACCAGATCAAGGCCGGCAGCAGGAAGAGATAGGGGATCAGCCGAGCGCGGAATTTGAATGACATACTGTCTCTCGCTTGTTATGTGTAAAGTGGCCAGTGAGACAGTAGGACAGTGGCGATAGGCTGTTCTACTGTCTCACTGTTCTACTGTCTCACTGGCTACTGCCTTACTACTTCGCCTTCCACTCATCCACGCGTTGTTGCATCAGCGCCGCGCCTTCGGCAGGCGTAAACTTCTTGGCAACGATGCCATCTTGTACTTCAAAGAAACCGTCCATCAACTCCTTCACAAACGCCTGATCCGTGGGCGGATAGGTGTCTGGGGCCGCGAGAATCAGATCGCGCCAGCGACAGGTCAGCGCCCATTCGGTGCAATCGGGGTTGACGCCAATCGTTGCCGAGTTGACGAAAGTATCCGGATACTTTTTCTGTAAATCGGCCTGGCTGATGAAATCGATAAAGGCGGCCGCTTCATCTGGATGTTGCGATCCCTTGGAAATCATCCACTGCTCGGGGAAGGTAGAGAAGCGCAATGGTTCGTGATCGGTGGGCGGCAGATAAAAATCGTACTTGGTACGGTCTTGCTCGTCGTTCTTGAGCACGCCATCGTACCAGACGCCTTCTAGCACCAGCGCTGCTTCGCCTTGATACCAGGGCAGGCGGGCATCATTCGGCTCTACCGTCAAGAAATCTGGTACGACCCAGCCATTATCCACCCACGTTTGGAAAGTGGTGTAGGCATCGATTACACAGGGACTATCCCAGCTTTCTTCCAGCGCGTTGAGTTTATCGTGCATTTCTGGTCCGCAGGTATATTCCAAGAAGTAGTCGAGCACACGCATCGTATGCCAGCCAAACTTGCCCCCCATGCTCACACAGTAGACATCATTCTGCTTCAAGGTGGCGCACATGGCTTCTTGTTCAGCAAAGGTCGTCGGCACCGTCAAATTATACTTGGCGAAAAGATCTTTGTTATACCAGAAACCCATGCCCAAGGCGTGGAACGGCACACCGTAGAGCTTGCCGTTGCGCGTAATGCGGTCGAAAACCCACGGCGCAAACTGTTCTTTCCAACCATATTGGTCGTAATAGGCCTCCAAATCCAACACTTGGTCAGCATCGATGAATGGGCTGGCCACCGTACCGCCCCACATAAAGAAGACATCCGGTGGGCTGCCGGAGACCATGGCCGTCTTCAGCACATCGGGATAGATGGCAGCGCCGCTGCCGGCGGTGGATTCAACGGCAATTTTAATATCGGGATTGGTGGCCATATACTCGTCAAAAATCGGTTGCCACTGCTCCATCCCCTGCGCATCAAAAATCGTGGCCAACCGCAACGTAATTTGTTCGCCACTGGCGGGGGCGGCTGCTTCACTACTCGAGCCGGTCTCGGCTGTCCCACCCTCTGGCGGGGCCGATGGGATACATGCGGCCAGCACAAAGAGCAGCGCCAACCCGGTCAGAAGACGCGTCATACCCTTCATTTTTTCCTCCTGTGTTAACAAAACAGATTGAAATAAAAGATCGGAAATTGAAACGACTCAGCACTTATACGAACACAGTGGGGTGGGGATGCCCACGGTAGAGAACGCAAAACAGACAACGCGGCGCAGTCGCGATCTACACCACGCCATCTATTTTACGGTTCACTCGGTTTGTGGAGGGCCAAAGCCTGGCGTTGCGTCTCTTCGGCCTCTAACAAATGTTCCTGCATGGCATAGCGAGCGCCCTCGGCATTGCCGGCGCGCACCTGGGCATAGATCGCCTGATGAATACGCAGGGCCCGCGCTGGCGTATCGGGCACAGCAAAGCCAGAGCGGCGCACTTCAATCATGATCTCAGCCAACGAATCGAGCAGCAGTTCAAAGAGTTGATTGTGCGTGGCTTGGGCCAAAGCGGCGTGAAAGGCAATATCGATCTGGGCAAACTGTTCGGGATCTTCGGTCGGGATGCTTTTTACGGCTGCGCTTAGATTAGCCTCTAAGCGCGCAATATCTTCCTCGTTGCGCCGAATGGCCGCCAAGCCAGCGATTTCCACTTCCAACAAACGCCGCACTTCGTGAACCTTGCCATAATCCAGATGCGCCTGGCTCGAACGCAGGAAAAGATGCAATGATTGGGCCACCGCCGCCGCCGCCGGTCGGCAAACTACCGTGCCGCCCCCGGCCTGCGTCGCCAATAGACTCTTGGCGACCAGCGAGTGAATCGCCTGGCGCACCACCGTGCGACTGACGCCAAATTGTTGGGCAAGCTCACGCTCCGGGGGTAAGCGGTCGCCGGGTTGGAGATTATTAGCGACAATCAAACTTTCAATCTGGCGCGTTACTTGCTCGGCCAGGTTTGGGTCGCGTTGGACAGATTTGAAAGGTCGGGCATGAGCCATGGGAGCGTCTTTGAATACGTATATCATATTGGTATACCGCATACCAGCTACATAACACTATATACCAGATTGGCGAGCCTGTCAACTGCCTTTTTTGCCTTTGGAAAGCCAGCCGCGTTGCCTTTTTCATTTGCCAAAACCAAGCCGCACAAAACGCCCAAAGCCACCGCCTATCGCCAGGCTTGCACTGAGCGGAGCCGAAGTGTCTTCATCAGTCACTACCGGGAACGCCAACGCACCGCCCTGCTCTACACCCAAACCGCGTCCTTCAAGCTCGATATGCGCTTCCGGTCCACGATTGAACGCATTATTGCGGCCTTGGTG
>JBBRVA010000842.1:0-3756 GCA_038247295.1 Caldilineales bacterium
CGCCGGCCAGACACAGCACATCTTTACCGGCTACATCACCGATCACTTTTTGGATAATGCCGGCCGCGTCTACCACTTGGCGTGCGGCACTCGCATCCAAATTCAGAAAAGGGCGCGAATATTCCACACCCGCCTGCGCCAGTTCTTCCCAGCGTTCCTTGTTATGCGTAGCTAATTCGTCCATTGTCATCGTTGCCTCCGGAGACAGGGAAACAGGTAGACAGGGATACAGGGATACACGGCACTGACTGCCCTGTCTACTTGTTTCCCTGTCTACTCCTGATCACCAACCGACCCTACTCGTACACAACCAAATTCGTGCGCTGCCGATCGACCCATTCCCAGTTGATGCCCACGCCCAGCCCTGGCCCTTGCGGGATGGGTACGCAACCGTTGGCATCAATGGCGTCCAATTCGTCACGGTAATCGTCCAAAAAGAGATTCGGATCGTGGCTGGCGGGCGCTTTGGGATGCAGCAACCCCATTTCATAATAATTGGTGTTGCGGATCGCCGCCATACATTGGCGCTGTGCCGGGCCAGGGCCGTGGAATTCAATGTCGATGCCCAGTGCCTCGCAGGCGTGGGCCAGCTTCATCACGCCTGTAATGCCATCATACCCGACGTCGCCGCGCACATAATCGGTGGCATCGGCGAGGGCAAAGTCGATATGCGGTTCCAATGAACGCACATGCTCGGTTTGCAGCAACGGCGTCTTGATCAATTGGCGCAGCTTGCGGTGGGCAAATTGCGAAATGCCGCCATCGCGATAGGGGTCTTCGTACCAGAAGAAGCGCTCTTCATCACAGGCCCAGCCCACCTTGACCGCTTCGCCAAAGGTCGTGTATTCGCAGGCCGGGTCGAGCATTAAATCCATCTTGCCACCGACGCGCGCCCCCACCGCATGCACGTTGGCAATCTCTTGCGCAATCGGCGCGCGCCCCCAGCCGTGAATTTTAAAGGCTGGATAGCCCATTTCCAAACAAGCTTGGGCGAAATCGGCAAACGCTTCTGGCGTGGAGAGACCGTCCGGCTGGTGGTCACCGTGATAGGTACTGGCATAACAGGGGATGCTAGTCTTGTAGCCGCCCAGCAATTTGTACAGTGGCTGGTTATAGAGCTTGCCAGCCAGATCCCACAGCGCAATGTCGATCGGCGCGTAGCCGATGCGCGCCACCTGACGCAGGGAGCGGCGCACGTCGGAATAGATGCGTTCGCGCTCCAAGGCGCTGCGGCCGAGCAGGTTGTGGACGAAGCCGGGCAAGGTGGAATACTCGGTCGGGCTGCCCCCGGCATATTCGCCAGCGACACCGGCGTCGGTAAGGATGCGCAGCACACGGCCGCTCATCTTGGCCTGCGCGCCCGGTTCGTAGACCAGGTTAAAGCCGTTGTAATCTTTGCCCATATCGGGCAACGTCCAAGCATATTCGTGAATTTCGATGCGGGTAATTTTGGGATCAGACATTTTTCCTCCAGGTAATTTGAGATGGGTACGGGAAACGGGATTCAGGAAGCGGGATTCGGTGACTGGATCCCGTTTCCCGTTTCCTTGTGCTTGCACAAAAATACGCGTTTTGGATTTTCGGGCAGATGCGTGTACGATCAGATAACCAGCCAGACGAACCAGGCACAGATCAACCAAGGCTGCACACCAATCATAACAGTTGATAATAGACAAGCGCAAACGACTAAAATTTCTGACAGTGACGACGGACGACAAACGACCACTGTCCAGTACTAATTAGGGCTTGGCGAAGAATAAGTGCCCATTTGTCACCCGGTAAGGGTCTTGGCACCAGGCCGAAATAGACCCTTACCGGGTGACAAAGCACGGTGTTATTGTTTTACCACTACGAACTGTCTACCTTCCGGAAAACCAACCTATGCCGCCCTTACTAGATGTGCGTAACCTCTATCTGCATTATGCTGACCGCCGCGGTGATGTGCGCGCCGTGGATGGGGTCTCTTTTACCTTGGACGCGCGCGGCCAGGCTTTGGGCATTGTCGGCGAATCGGGCAGCGGTAAATCTAGCTTGGCGCTGGCGATTATGCGCGTGCTGCCGGAAAATGTGGCCCGTTTTGACGGTGAGGTCTATTTGGATGGCCAAGAAATCGCGCAGATGGCGGAAGAGGAGTTTCGGCGCCGGGTGCGCTGGCGCCGGATCGCCATGGTGCCGCAGGGAGCGCTCAATGGACTGAACCCGGTTGTACGTGTGGGCGAACAGATCATCGAGCCACTGCTGGTCAATGGCGATACCGATCGGCGTGCCGCCCGCCAACGCGCCGAAGAATTATTGGCGTTGGTCGGGCTGCCTGCCGATGTCTTCACCCGTTATCCGCACGAACTGAGCGGTGGCATGAAACAGCGCACCATGATCGCATCGGCACTGATTATGGACCCCGAGTTGGTGATCATGGACGAGCCAACCTCGGCGTTGGATGTGAGTGTCCAGGCGCAGATCATGAATCTGCTCAAACGACTCAAGCGCGAGTTGGGGTTGTCGATTATCTTTATTACCCACGATATTGCCTTGGCCAGCGACATATGCGATACCCTGGCTGTGGTCTATGCCGGCGAGATTGTCGAGCGTGGCAGCGCCGAACAGATGTTGGGATCGCCCCAACACCCCTACAGCCAGAAGCTCCTGGCCAGCATTCCTCGCCTGCACGACCCCGCCATGCCCGAATTCATCCCCGGTTCGCCGCCCGATCTGCGCCAGCCGCCGGCCGGGTGTCGCTTTCATTTGCGCTGCCCATATGTTTTTGCCAGGTGCAAAGTGGAGTCGCCCGTGGTCTTCGAGCCGCAAGCTGGTCAGGCGACGCGCTGCTGGTTGTTAGAGAACAGCAAGCTTTGATTCGATCGCATCTGCTGCGCTTCCCTCGCCTGTTGCTGGCTACAGACCCGCCGACCGCTGGTTCTTGACAACCTTATGATCCGTTTTGTGGATCGAATTCTCGCCACGTTCCCAGTTTTGCGCCCCGTAGACCGGGTCACGCAACTCTCCCTCCTCCCTTCTCCTGGCACATAGTTTCAATGCGCTGCGCGGTTCTGCCCATCTTTATTGCACATCCCCACTTGCGGTTAGACCCAAACAGCAAAACGCAAGTTGTTTCTGCGCGGTGCGTGCCACTTTGCTAGAAATGCTGGCCTTTTTGATAGCAAGTTGACCTCGCCTTCTTACCTCCAGCGTGAGAAACTGGTTGATAGAGACGATCGAAATGACACAGAATTTTCGCTGACGCAGGATTGAGACCCAGGTCAAAGGGGGCGTTATGGATGGGCAATGGAATAATGTTTTACCCAGACCAATCGCCTTTGTATTTTCTGGCGGTGCAAGCCTGAGCTCGCTGCAGGTGGGCATGCGCCAGCGTTTGTTAGTCGAAGCGCCCCTTATCGCCCAGCGTCTACCAGTTGTCTATTTGCCCGCCCCAGCGCTACCTCATCACAGCCTGCTAGATTTTGATCACAGTGTGGCGCTGATGGCGCAAACGGCAGCCCATGTCGCACACTTTCTGGCCACGGCGTCACCGCCGTCGCCCGGCGTCATGTGCGGTGACTTCCAATTCCAGTGGGTCCAGCCGGTGGAAACGCAGAAGGCTCAGGAACGCCTAGGCGCGGGCGGGTTGAAACCCGCGGCTGAAACCAGGAAGTCGCGCCCAGGGGGCTACCCGGCGACTCGTTTTTAGTGCCCTCAGGCACTTCCTGGACTTGTCAGCAGGCCATTTCAATGGCCCAGCCCAAAGTGTCGGGTCGCTAG
>JBBRVA010000843.1:0-3756 GCA_038247295.1 Caldilineales bacterium
AGGCGAGAATGTGGCCGACGACCCAGTTGGCACAGTTGCCCTGGACCGGGGGCTGGATCAGTGAATCGGCGTGCGTAAATCCCGCGGTTAGTTGCTTGATAAAGGTCAGATTGCGGGCGTAGGCGCTGATCAGATGTTCAGCAGTAAGCATAATAAAATGTCCTTAGGTTGTTAAGTGAGGCAATGCGTTGATGAAGATGCGTTGATGAAGATGCGCCGATTGATGGTGCATAAGCTAGCTTGTCAGGTCTGCGTAGTATACTCTATATCGAGGGGTGGCAAAAACAGAGTTGATCAACAAAGCAATTCGTGATAATCTCTGTCAAGAACAATTTGACAAAAATAATCGCGCGTTTGATCGATGAAGCCCACACAATCTATAGTAAACTTTGCAACTCACAATCGCAACTCACTGAACAAGGAAAGGAACCAAAACATGCTTACCCAAGCGCAAGTCGATTTTTACCATGAGAATGGCTATCTTGGTGTCGAAAATGTGCTAAGCGCCGACGAAGTGTCTGAACTCCGGCGCGTAACCGATGAATTTGTCGACAAGTCGCGGGCCGTAACCCAGCACACCGATGTCTTTGACCTAGAGCCGGGCCACACGGCCGAAAGCCCGCGCCTGCGCCGTCTGAAAGACCCATTCAAACATCACCCGGTTTACCTGCAAACGCTCCACCATCCCAAGATTCTCGATATCGTCAGCCAGTTGATCGGCTACGGGCTGCGCTCCAATGGCAACAAACTCAACTTGAAATACTCAGAATTTGGCAGCCCAGTTGAATGGCATCAGGACTGGTCCTTCTACCCGCATACGAATGACGACTTGTTAGCTGTCGGCGTCTGCATCGACCCGATGACCATGGAAAATGGGGCGCTGCTCGTCATTCCTGGCTCGCACAAAGGCCCTGTTCTGGATCATCACGCCAAGAGCCGAGGGGTTTTTGTCGGCGCGGTGACGGATGAAGACTTTACAGGCGAAAATGCTGTGCCGATCCTGCTGGGCGCGGGTGGCATCTCTATCCACCATGTGCGCACGCTGCATGCCTCGGCGCCCAACACGTCGCCCAATCCACGCCGTCTGTTGCTCAGCCAATATTGTGCGATCGACGCCTGGCCGCTGGTTGGGTTTAGCAATTGGGATGCCTTCAATGCCACGATTATACGCGGCGAACCGACCAACATTCCGCGCCTCGCCAACGTACCCGTGCGCATCCCCCTACCCGCCGGCGAAAAAGGTGGCTCGATCTATGAGACCCAAATGATGATGGAAAAACGGATGTTTAACGTGCCGGCACTGGAAAAAGTACGCTAGGCGGATGGGAAAAGGGAGTCGGGAAACAGGAAACTGAGGTTCAGCACGCCATTTCCTGTTTCCCGACTCCCTTTTCCTGTTTCCCGACTCTCCAACGGAGTGGCTATGAATGACGAACAATACCAACGTGGGGTCGAGCAATTCGCCCGCATGGTGGGTGAAGATCAGATTGACGCCCTGCGCCAGCGCTTTCAGCAATTATCGCCCGATTTTGAGCGCGCCGTGATGGGTGTGGTGGGTGGCGAAGTTTGGACGCGGCCCAACTTGGATTTACGCACGCGCAGCCTTTGCAGCATCGCCATTCTGGCCGCCCTGGGTCGCGTTAATGCGTTGAAGCTCAATATCGAAATGGCACTCAACAACGGCGCCACACCAGATGAAATCATCGAAGTTTTTTTCCAAGTGGCTGTCTATGCTGGTTTTCCCGCCGCCTGGGATGGCTTGGAGAAGGCTAGCCAAATTATGGCGAACGAAAGATAACCTATGCCACGCATCATCACCACGGCCTTGATCGGGCTGGGCAATGTCAATCGTAGTTTTTTAACGCTTTTGGAGACCAAAGCAGATCTGCTGGCGTCCCAATACAGCCTGGCGTTTCGCATCGTGGGTGTCGCCGATAGCAGCGGCGTTGCCACCAACCAGGCCGGTTTTGATCCCGTGCAATTGCGCCAGTTTAAGGAAAATGGTGGACGGGTGCAGCAGTTGGCAGAATTTTTGCCCAATTGTACACCTGCGGATTTACTCGCCGATCTAACATGCGATCTGGTTCTCGAAGCATCACCGGTCGATCTGAGGACGGGCGAACCAGGGCTAGGTGCGACCCGGGCCGCCTTGCGCCGGGGCATCAGTGTTGTGCTGGCCAACAAAGGTCCGCTAGTGCTGGCCTTTGGCGAGTTACATCAATTGGCGGCGGCCAGCGGGGCGGGGTTGGCCTTCAGCGCGACCGTTTGCGGGGCATTGCCAGTCATCAACATTGGGCGGCGCGACTTGATTGCGGCTAAGATCAGCCGATTGCAGGGCATCTTCAACAGCACCAGTAACTTTATTCTGGAAGAAATGGTGCAAGGGCGGCCCTACGCAGAAGCATTGGCCGAGGCACAGCGCCGCGGGATTGCAGAAACCGACCCAACCCTTGATGTGGAAGGCTGGGACACCGCCAATAAGCTTGTTATCATTGCCAACAGCTTCCTAGGTATCGACGCGACCCTGGCCGATGTAACTGTCCAGGGCATCACGGCGATCACGCCGGCAGAATTATATACAGCAGTAGCAGAAAATCAGACGATTAAGCTGGTAGCAACAGCCCAGGCCAACGGCAATAGCTATCAATTAACGGTGGCGCCAACCCGTTTGCCCAACACCGATTTTTTAGCGGGTTGCCAGGGCTGGGAGATGGGGGTTGAGATCGAAACTGATATTTATGGCACTATGCGCTACAAAATCGATGAACGTAGTGCATTGCCCACCGCAGCCGCCATGCTGCGTGATGCGGTTAACTTGTTCACGCGAGTAGGGGTGTAGGGGTGTAGGGGTGTAGGGGAGATTAGGAGAATTGCTAGACTATATGTCTCTCTCCCTCTCTCCCTCTGATCGTTCGTCCATCCGATCCTTCCAACGAACGGTTAAGGGCGCTGACGACACCGGTGGTCAACGTCCGCCCAAACTGACCGAAAGGGTTGCCGATCGCAATTGCGCGCTGTCCCACCTTCAAGGTCGTCGACTCGCCCAAGCTGACGGGCAACAATAATTCGGGTGGTGCATCTACTCGGACAACGGCGATATCATTGCGTGGGTCTACGCCGACCACCGTGCCCGACACGACAGTCTCATCGCTAAAACTAACCTCGATCTCCTGCGCGCCTTCGATCACATGGTAATTGGTAAGGATATGCCTCTGGGTGTCGAGCACAAACCCAGAACCGGCGCCTTCTTCTGGCACAACTTCGAAGAAGAAATTGCGTCGTAGCACTTGCGTGGTAATGCTAACCACCGACGGCGCAACGCGCTGGTAAACATCCACCACCCGGCGCTCAGCAATATCCAGACCCGCCTGATCAATATAGGCAATGTCATCGGCTAACGGCACCGAGATTACAGTCGGGTTCGGTACAGAAGTTGGCGCCGCGACGGTGATCATTCGCGCTGGATTGGCAAGCGGCGCACTAAAGAAACCACAGCTAGTCAGCCCCAGTGGCAAGAGAAGAATCGCAAATAAAAGCAGCAGGGGTGACTCAACTAATTTTTTCCACCATTGCTTTTGTCGATTACTGTATATGTTTTGCATTGCTCCACCTCTCGCATTGATACAAGCTGTGAGTATACCATAGGCGGGCAAACGAATAATAGAGAAGGGATTGATAAATAATCAGCAGAAAGACATTATGCTGGTTATTTATAAATCCCTTATCTACACGAATTCTAAAAACAGTTCGGATGCA
>JBBRVA010000844.1:0-3756 GCA_038247295.1 Caldilineales bacterium
TAAGTCCATGTTATAATAATGCAAGATAAGTATAGTTATGTCTAATGTATTCTTTTTAAATCTTGCATTATTTATGATAGAGTTTAGGTTATGACCAAAGGAAAACGAGCACCCGTAATTGATGGCTACAAGTATTGTCAGAAGTGTAAGAGCATTAAACCAATCAGCGAGTTCTATCCGGCTAAGACAAAATATGGCGTGCGCTCTCCATGCAAGCAATGCAACAAAGAAGGGAGCAAAGAAAGGTACGATCAAGAAGGCAGTATCGGCAAAACCAACAATGCTCTCCGCCTGGAAGCCCGGCTTGAACTCAAACGTAAGCTTGTTGATGCCGCAGGCGGATGTTGCACACGCTGCGGGTACAATAAGTCTATTTATGCCCTCGACTTTCATCATATCGGCAAAGATAAAGAAAATACTGTATCCAACTTACTCATGCGGGCAACCGGCAAGAAAGGCGAGCATCTAGCACTCGCTTTGGCCGAAGCGGCAAAATGCATTCTTTTGTGCGCCAACTGTCACCGGGAACTCCACGCCGAGTAGTTGTACTTCCTTTTCACATGTAAGGACTTGAACCATGCCAAACGCACTTGTGCCGCTCAATTCACCACCTGCCCCAACCCAGGCGCATAGCGACCTACAACTGATTGCGCTTTGGCTGCACGGCAAGAGTGAAAATAGCCAACAGGCCTATCAGGCCGATACGAAACGTTTCCTTGGCTTTGTCGACAAGCCATTGCAGCAAGTCACACTTCAGGACCTCCAAAACTTTGCCGATTCTCTCGAAGGACTTAGCGCCAACACGCGCAAACGAACAATTAATAGCGTAAAAAGCCTTTTTACCTTTGGGCACAAATTAGGCTATTTGCTGTTCAACATTGCGGCCGCCCTCAAAGCGCCCAAGGTCAAAAATACGTTGGCGGAACGTATGTTGAGTGAAGCTGAAGTACTGACGATCATTGCGCTGACAAAGAAAGCACGCGACAAGCTGCTGATTCGTTTACTGTATGCCAGCGCAGGGCGCATTAGCGAAGTTTGTGATCTAAAATGGCGCGATGTGCAGCCGAACGGCAATACCGGCCAAGTGACGCTGTTTGGCAAAGGCGACAAAACCCGCGCCGTCAAACTTTCGGCGGAAACGTGGAAAGCACTGAAAACTATGCGAAGTGACGTAGGTGCCGACGATCCTGTCTTTCGCAGCCAAAAAGGTGGCCATCTAGACCCCAGCCAGGCCTGGCGTATCGTCCGCGCCGCCGCCCGCCGCGCCGACATCGAGGGCGATGTTTCGCCGCACTGGTTTCGTCACAGCCATGCCAGCCACGCCCTAGATCGCGGCGCTAGTGTAGCCCTCGTGCGTGACACGTTGGGCCACAGCAGCCTGGCTGTTACGAGCATGTACGTTCACGCCAAGCCGGATGACAGCAGCGCCTTGCATTTGATCGTGTGATTTAGCAGTAGACGGCGAACGTGCTACGGCCGTCTACTGTCCGCCTGCAATCGTCACCTCGACACTCATGCCCCACCGCAGATTGTCCGCCTGCTCGGTTAATGCCACGACTACGGTGTAGACAACGTCGCCACCGATCACCGTGGCCTGTGGAGCGATCTGGACGACGCTCCCTGGTAGCTCTATCCCCAATGGCCCGACAAAAATAGTTGCCGTTTGCCCAAGTTGAACTTGGGCCACATCCCGCTCACTCAGATCGGTCGTTTCGACTTGCAGCTGACTCAGATCGGCCAACGTCAGGAGCGGCTGGCCGGGTGACACTGCTTGGCCAGCGTTCACATTCAACGTCGTGATGGTGCCGGTAAAAGGCGCGCGCAGCGTGGTAGCGGCCAGATCGGCTTCGGCGTGCTGGAGGCCGGCGCTAGCCTCGACGACGGCGGCCTGCGCCACAGCCACCTTCTCTGCCTGGATATCTGCGCTGAGTAAATCTAGTTCGGCCTGTGCGGCACGCACATTGGCCTCGGCTTCGGCGATTTGGCTTTCTGTAGCTGGGTGCAACAACTGGTCCAATGCAGCCTGCGCCTGTGCTACGCGCGCTGTGGCCAGCGCAGCCTCACTCGCATCCGGTTTCGTAAATAGGGCATCATACTGGGCTTCGGCCGCCGTATAGTTATTGGTCGCCGCTTGCCATTGCCAACTTTCCGGCAACATTGGCACGTCGGTGCGCCAGGCCACCTCGTCATAGGCAACCTGGGCGGCTTGCAGCGCCACGGCAGTATTGGAAAGCGTCGCCTGAGCAATAATGAGTTCGGTTTGGGTGGGGCCAGCAGATAACTGCTCCTGTGCGATCTGGGCGGCCGTCACTTCAGCCTGGGCGGCGGCCAATTGGGCCGGGGTGGCTGCTTCGGTAAGTTGGTCCAACCTAGCCTGCGCTGCATCGAGGGCCGCTTGGGCCGCCGCGAGTGTGGCGGGTTGCGGATCTGATTGCAACTCAGCGAGCGCCGCCCACGTCTGCGTCAAGGCAGCACGGGCTTGGGCTACTGTAGCTTCGGCGGCGGTCTGATCCAAAACAACCAGCGCGTCGCCAGCCGAAACTTGCTGGCCCACCGCGACAGATACCTGCTGCACACGTCCCGCCGTGGGGAAGCCCAACTCGACCTTCTGCGCCGGTGCGATTTTGCCTGAAGCCTTTGCCCCGCCACCGCTAGCTGTCAACGCGATCGGTGGAATGGGGGTGGTGACAGGCGTCGGCGTCGGCGTTGTCACTTGTTGACAGCTAGCCAATAGGAATACAAGAACAAGCCCAGCCAGGGCAAATACGCTGCGTCGCCAATAACGGCCGATCATGATAAACTCCTTAAACGTTGGTCTTACAAGCAGTATAATGAGGTAAGTAGTCATTGGTGATTGGTAATTGGGGATCATCTGTACTTACCACTTACCAATTACTATTTACCTCATCCTGCGTGGCACTATCCTCAATCAGCCGGCCATCGCGCAGCTTGACCACACGACGCGCGAAGGCCATCACACGCGGGTCGTGGGTGGCAAAGACAAAGGCTGTGCCTGTCTCTTGGTTTAGCCGCTGCATGATCGACATCGCTTGTTCGCCGTTGGCGGTGTCTAGATTAGCAGTGGGTTCGTCGGCCAAGACCAGGATCGGGCGTGGACCCAACGCACGCGCAATCGCCACCCGCTGCTGCTCGCCACCGCTCAACTGATCGGGTCGGTGGTGGACGCGATCAGCCAACCCCACGGCAGAAAGCACCTCCAGCACCCGTTTTTGACGCTCCCCGGCCGCCATACCGTTCAGAAGCAGTGGGAGTTCCACATTTTCATAGGCGCTTAGCACGGGCACCAGGGCAAAAAATTGAAAAATGAAGCCAATCTTCTCGCGGCGCAGATCAGCACGTTGATTAGCACTGAAACGCGTCACGTCTTGCCCGTTGATTTTCACCACACCACTGTTTGGTTTGTCCAGGCAACCCATCAATTGGAGCAGAGTTGTCTTGCCAGAGCCGGAAGGGCCAACTAGCGTGGTAAACTCACCCGCGCCAATGTTCAACGTGACGCCATCCAGCGCGTGCGTTTCGACGGCGCCAATTTGATAGATTTTAGTCGCATTTTCTATTTGAATGATGTCCATGAGTTTGTTCTTTCACTTCTATTACGACAACGTTAAATTAGAATGCGCCAAATCGCTTGTGCTGAAACTACGGCATGACGAACCTGCGATTTGCATCTGATTTTCGAGAGAAACGATTCGATTGAATTAGTGCCCATTTTGCCGTTCAAATTTTGGCAAAAAA
>JBBRVA010000845.1:0-3747 GCA_038247295.1 Caldilineales bacterium
ACAATCAGGCAGACAAGCGCAAATTCAATCCATTTTACCACTTCAGCGGCTGCTTCGCCCAAATTAACGGCGTTAAGGAGTGACAAATAAAGTGAAGTTATATAGATAAGCAGCATCGTGACAACCCACGACCCGCGCAGTCTCAACGTATGCCGCCGCACGCCATCCATAAACCAAAGCGCAATCGCCGCTGCGAGGGCCAGATCGGTGAGGCTGGCCGCACCGAATTTGATGCCACTGGTCACCGGCAAGAGTGCACCAATGCTCGGCCAGATCAACCAGGGCCAACGCACGAGCAGAAGCACGCCGGTCAGCGCGGTGAGTGTTAATCCAAGCGCCAGCAGCGGCGTAGTCGCTATCAACCAGGCCAAGCTGATAAGCGCAACCGCGCCGATGAGCGTACGCAGCAAAGGCCGGATTACATATGACGTGGTATTTACGGTTAGATACGAAATAAAACTAACCCCGCAATAGAAATGAATGGGTAATCGATAATAGATATTGGCTATTTTTGATATCCATTATCGATTAGATACTCTGCTTTGGATACTTTGTCAAGGTTGCTGCTGTTACAATGTGCTATCAGTGTAAGTGGTAAGGCGTAAGCAAGGTGTAGGCTAATGGTCACATGTAGTCCAGCGTTCACCTATCAGATATGGTAAGCTAAAGGTAAATTAAATGCGACGAATTGGCAGTGTTCACGTTATCATTTTTATCGGTTAGCGCGCTGCATGCTCACTTTTCGTCGCCATGAAGTTATTCTCGTAGAAAGGTATTCCTATGTCGTTGCTCAAAAGACGCTTCACCGCCATCATTCTCATCGTTGCCATGTTGCTCATTGGTTCGCTGGGCGCAGTGTGGGCCAGTACACGTTTTAGCCCACAACCACAAACGCTGGAATTTGGTCCCCAACTCTTCGTGATCTTGAGCAATTCTGATCAATTGCCCGCCCCATTGCCGGCGACAGTGGTTGTCCACGCCCAACTGAACATCAACCTGGGCTCGACTATGGCGACACACTTTATTGCCAGTGGCGGTGTTGATGATCTGGCCGCCCTCGATACAGCCAATATCCCCGCGCGCGTCATCGATGCGGATACCAACGGTAAAGTCTACTATTTTGCCGACGCCAGCGGTGAAAATGCCCAGTCATTAACCGAAAGCGTCGGGCAACTGATCTACCAAGATGAAAATGTGTTGCTCGTTGCTGTCACACAAGAGACTGAATCACTGTTGCTGGACACCTTGATCCCGAATGGTATCCCAATCTCCCTGCTCACGTCCGACCCACTCACTGTGCAAACGGCAGATAATCTTGTCGTCAACCAGGCCTTGGCGCAACCAAACGACGAACCGAACGCTGTGATTGCTAATTTGTTACCCTTGCTCACCGAAGCCGATCTGACGCGTGTGATCAGCGAATTGGCCGGTGCGCAAGCGGCCACGATCGACGGTAATGCCGTGCTGATCAAGACGCGCTATTCGCTTTCCCCTCGTATTCAGGATTCGGAGCGCTATCTCTATCAATATTATACCAAAATGGGGCTGCCGGTGAGTTATGCCAACTGGACCGTGGGCAGCTATACCGGGCGCAATGTGGTGGCCGAAATTCGTGGTAGGCTACATCCCGAACGCATCTGGTTGCTGGGTGGTCACTTCGACGCGATTTCGCAAAATTCGCTTAACGCTGCACCCGGCGCCGATGATAATGCGACCGGCACCGCTGCCACGCTCCTGATTGCTAATATTCTGCGCAGCTATCAATTTGCCGACACGATCCGCTTCGTCCACTTTTCTGGTGAAGAGCAGGGGCAATGGGGCAGCAAGGCGTATGCACGCACGCTCAGTTTGCAGGGCGCCCAGGTCATGGGCTATATCAACCTGGACATGATTGGCTGGGATGGCAACGGCGATCGTGTGGTGGAGGTTCACACCGGGATGGGTACTCAGTCGAACGCACTGGGCACCGCCCTGATCGACAATAACGTTCAATATACACAAGGACTTGTCTTCGAACGCAAAACGGTCTCCGCCAGTCGCTTTTCCGATCACTCACCCTTTTGGGACAATGGCTATCCGGCGGTGTTGGGGATCGAAAACTTTTTCAACGATGCGATCGCGCGTGACCGTAACCCTTGGTATCATAACACGGGCGATCTGCTCGAGCGGGTCAATGTAAATTATGTGGCGCGCATCAGCCGCGTGGCCCTAGCTACGCTCGCCGAACTCGCAGAGTTGCAGACTACTGACCCGAATGTTACCCCAACGCCCACACCACTGCCCACGGCCACGCCCACACCGTTACCAACAGCCACCCCGCTGCCGGCGAGCTGCCAAAATATTTTGCTCAATGGTAATTTTGAAACAACGGGGAGCTGGCAATTTGGTAGCACGCCTTATGTGGCGCGCATTGTCAACACCCTGGCCTACGAGGGCGTACGCTCGCTGCGCCTGGGCGTGCCACCGGAAGCAGGCAACATCTATGCCCACTCCTCCGCCTTCCAAAAAGTGACAATTCCCAGCAACGCCGCCCAGGTGATTTTGCGCTATCAACAACGCGCCGGTGGTCCGTCCGATGGCGTCGATTACCGCGAAACGCTGCTCTTGCGCAGTAATTATAGCTATTGGGCGCGCGTGGAACGCAACACCGGCGCTGGACCCGATCAATGGCAAGAACGTTCCTTTGATCTGACGGCCTACCGAGGCAACACCCTGGTGCTCTATCTAAACGTTTACAACAACGGCAAGAGTAGCCAACAGTGGAATTATGTCGATAATATCGCCTTGCTCGTCTGTAGCGCGACTGGCGCCGTTGGGGGTGAATTTGTCACGCCTGATGCCAGCACGGCCACACCCGCGCCGGACGCGACAGCAATTCCATCACTCGAGGTAACGTCACAAGTCTATTTGCCGTGGGTAACGCGGTAAGTGTATGAAGGTAGACAGGTAGACAGGTAGACAGGGGGTGTATATTTATTTACCTGTCTACTTATTTACTTGTCTACCTATATACATGTATAAGCTACCTTTAAAGGTATAGCCCGCATCTTTTGCAAGGAAAATAATAGATCCATCTGCGCCGTGTCTTCGTCAGACGGGGTGAAGGCGGATGTCCCGCCTCCATAGCGTCTTGAATAAGACAAGGAGTATAGGATGGAACAACCACAGAGTCGATGGCAAGTACGTACGGGCCGCAGCATGATTGTCTTTATGCTGTTGTTCAGTATGTTGTTGAGCACAGCGTCTGGCGTGCTGGCTGTCAGTGAGCCAACGGTGTTCGCACTGACGAATGGAAACCAACTGTTGCGCTTCAATGAATCGCGCCCCGACCGAATCCAGGGGCAGTTGACGTTAAGCGGGTTGGCCGAGGGCGAACAGATGCTGGGCATTGACTTTCGGCCCGCCACGGGGCAGCTTTTCGGCCTGAGCAGCGCCAGCAAACTCTATGTGATCGACCCCGCCAGCGGTGCGGTGACTGCGGTCGGCAGTGCCTTTGCGATTCCGCTCAACTACACGAGTGAGATCGGTTTCGATTTCAACCCAACGGTCGATCGGATTCGGATTGTGACTGACAATGGGCAAAACTTGCGCGCCAATCCAGATACCGGCACCGTGGTCGATGCGGATCCGAACACACCGACGATTGATCCGGACGGGTCGTTGGCCTATGCAGCCACCGACAGCAATGCTGGCCAACAGCCCAACGTGGTTGGCGCCGCTTATACGAATAACTTTGCTGGAGCCACA
>JBBRVA010000846.1:0-3746 GCA_038247295.1 Caldilineales bacterium
AAAAAGAGGGTAAACAGATTGGCAATTTACAAGTTCCGCAATCCTTCAACACGGCGGGCTGGGCCAACTATTTTATTCCGATCGCCGTGATCAAAAATGGGACCGGGCCAACTGCCCTGCTCTGTGGCGGCAACCACGGCGACGAATATGAGGGCCAGGTGACGCTGATGAACCTGGTGCGCGAGATCGATCCGGCGCAGGTGCAAGGGCGCTTGATCATTCTACCCATGCTCAACCGGCCCGCGGTGCAGGCCGGCACACGCCTCTCCCCGCTCGACGGGCGCAACATGAACCGCGCCTTCCCCGGCCAGCGCACGGATACGATCACGGGTATGATCGCCCATTACGTTTCGCAAGTGCTTTTACCCTTGGCCGATATCGTCATCGACATCCATTCAGGGGGCCGCACGCTCCAGTTCTTGCCATCGGCCAACATGCATCACTTAGCCAACGCCAGCCAGATGAACGAAATGGTGCGTGCCGCGCTGGCCTGGAATGCCCCCTATGTCTTTATTTACAGTGATGTGGCCGGCGAGGGCCTTTTGCCCACCTATGCCGAAAACTTGGGCAAGATCACGTTGGGCACCGAGATCGGCAGCGCCAACCAGTTTGGGGTGGATATGCTGCGGATCGCCGAACGCGGGGTTAAAAATGTGCTGCGCCTCTATCATATCTTACCCGGTGAACCGGAAGCGCAAGCGGTTCCGCCCCAGATCGTGGCAGCGCCAGACCGTGAAGATTATGTGATGGCGCCGGTCAGCGGCATCTTCGAGCCTTTTTGTGAAATGGGTGACACGATTGTCGCCGGCCAGCCGCTGGGGCAGATCCATTCGACGGAATTGCCCTTCGCCGAACCGACGCTTGTCGTTGCGCAGACCGAAGGCATTCTGTTTGGACGGGGTGCTTTTCCATTGACGCAGCAAGGGGCCTGTATTGCCACCATCGTGCGACCCTTTGCGCTCCCTTAACCATACACTGTGACCCATTACCCGCGTTTGTCCCAGGCGTTAGCCGTTGTACGCCTGGGCTTTTTTTGCGCGCTCTTTTGTTATTTGGGCCTGTTGATTGGGCTGGAACTTCGTTCGCTGTGTGCTGACAGTGCGGGCCTTGCCCAGCCGCAACCGCCAGCCAACCTGCCAGCGACACAAATTCCCTTCTTGGGGATTAATGTTGCGCTGGAACAATACAGCGCTGCTGACCGCCACGCTGCTTTGGCACGTCTGAAGCAAAACGGCTTTGGTTGGGTGCGCCAACGGCTAGATTGGGGCCAGTTGGAGCCACAAGCGGGCGTGTTCAACTGGTCCACGAGCGATGCAATTTTACAGGCTATTAGCCAGGCCGATCTGATTCCAGTTGTGCTGCTCGACGGCAGCCCGGTTTGGGCCCGCGCTGCCCTGGACGTTGGCGAATATGACAATCCATTGGCCCCGCCCGCTGATCCGCAGACTTTTGCGCACTTTGCCGCCGCCTTTGCCCAGCGCTACCGTGATCAAGTGCGCTTCTACCAGATCTGGGACGAGCCGAATGTTGCGCCCCACTGGGGCAACCACCACATTGAACCAATTGACTATGCGCGCCTACTAAAAGCAGCAGCAACGGCAATCCGCCACGCCGATGGGGACGCGGTGATCCTGACCGCAGCGCTTGCCCCTACTGCCGACCGCGGCCATACGGCCATCGATGAAGTCTACTTTTTGCAACGCCTTTACGCCGCTGGTGCAGCGCCTCATTTTGATGCTGTGGCCGTCCAGCCGTTTGGGTTTGGCCATTCTGCCATCGATGCCCGGGCGCAGATCAACATCCTGAATTTTCAACGCATCAAATTGGTGCGCCAGACCATGTTAGCCGCTGGCGACGGCGCTACGCCGATCTGGGGCGTCCGTTATGGCTGGAACACGCGCATGGATTCACACTGGGGCACCGTAACGTCGGCTGATCAAGCGCTGTTTGCCGTGCAAGCGCTGGCGATAGCGCACAGCCAATGGCCTTGGCTGGCAACGCTGGGCTGGGCGATTGACCAACCGGCGCAACCAAGCGATGATCCAGCTTGGGGGTTTGCGTTGACGCCGGCGTTGGCAGTGGAGATTAGAGATTGGGGATTAGAGATTGGCGACATTCGACATCAATCGCCAATCTCTAATCCCCAATCTCTAATCTTGCTTTTAATCTTCGCCATTATTTTATGTTTATGGCGCTCTTATGCTGCGCTCTATTGCTTACCTTGGCGCGCTTGGGGTAGGCGTTATCGTGCCTGGCCAGACGCGGTCCAGATCATCTGTTGGGGCGTACTGCTCATTATTTATCTTTTTGCAACCTGGCCACCGCTGATTCTGCTCTGTTGGTTGGTGGCGGCGGTGCTGATTACGGCGCGTCCGCAGGTTGGCATCGGGTTAGCCGCGGTAACAATCCCTTTTTTCTTTCAACACAAAGAGATTGTTTTGGTGGATAGCGTCTGGGCTGTTGCGCCAGCCCATGCGCTGCTCTTGTGCTTTTTGCCCGCGTTACTCGTGCGTTTTTACAATATTCCCCAAAACTCAGCGCGCTGGTCATCAGTTTGGGCGCAGGTTCACGCATTTAGCCCCGGCAACTGGTTACCGGGCAAACACAAAATGCACGGCTATGATCGCTTGGCGCTACTCTGGTTGGTCATCAGCGTGATGTCTAGCATCAACGTCTGGCAATGGTCAGCCTACCGCGAAGCATTATTTGCACTAGTGTTGATGCCACTTTTGTTTTACCTAATCGTGCGGATCTACGTTGTCACCACCCTTCAACGCAGACAGCTTTGCTATGCCCTGTTTGCGGGCGGATTTTTGGTGGCAATTAGTGGTCTGTATGGCTGGTTGCGCGGTCAAGGTACAGAAGTTGATGGCTTGTTGCGGCTGGTCGGCCCTTACTATTCGCCCAATCATACCGCGCTCTATCTAGAACGCACTCTGTTTTTGGGGCTGGGTTTAGCAATGATCACACGTGGCAGCCGGCGTCGCTGGGTCGTCGGCGCAGTCGGCATGGTTGCGCTCGCCCTTTTGCTCACCGCCAGCCGTGGAGCATGGCTGCTCGGCGTACCGGCAGGTCTGGGTGTGCTGGTCTGGATGCGCAGAGGCCGGCTGAATCTACGCAGCTTTTACAACCCCAATAACAAGGCACTTCTGCTGATTTTGGCCTTGCTGATGGTGGGTGGTGGCATAGGTGTTTGGTTATTTTGGGAACGCTTAACCAACAGCACAACCGTCAGCGAGCGCTTGTTAATCTGGCAAACGACATGGCGCTTATGGCAAGCACATCCCTGGTGGGGGGGTGGTCCAGGGGGTTTCTTTTGGTCTTATCCCGCTTATCTCACTCGCTTTACACCTGAACCCAATCTGCACCATCCGCACAATGGGTGGCTGGAGTTTGCCGCTGGCTGGGGCGTCGCAGGTATACTCTGGCTTTGTGGTCTGCTCTGGACAATGCTTCGCACTGCGTATCAGACGAGCCACGCTGAAGAGGATGATGAAGTTTGGCTCCAAGCCGCCCTCTTCGCAGCGTTGGCCGTCGCTTTTGCCCATGCCCAGGTGGACACCTTTGCGATGTTGGCTGACCTCGCGCTCTGGAACTGGGGCGTGCTGGCCTTATGGGCAAGTGAACACAATAATAGGATCCCCCAAACCTAGGCGGCTTGATTGTACCCAGGAAAATGAACATAAAAAGGTCGCACCAGTTTGGGTGCGACCCTTTTTGTGTTTACAGTTAAAAAAGTGAGCAGC
>JBBRVA010000847.1:0-3745 GCA_038247295.1 Caldilineales bacterium
GGTCGAAATTCTTCCATCAGGTCGAGCACCAAAGAGGGACGGCCATATTCAACCGTATGTAGACAGCCCAGATAGGGGTCCAACCCCACCTGCTGTATGGTGGCGGTAATATCTTTTTGCAACAGGGCGTAACCAAAGCTGGGCAAGCAACGTGTGTAAATCATCGGCATGGCGTCCGGCCAACCAGATTTGGCCGCGCTGTTCGGTGGCCACTTCTTCCTGCACTTGGTCAAATTCGTAGGTGCGCCCTTGCAAGCCTTGGCGCAGTTGGTTGCCCAAACCAGCAAAACCGGTCGTAGAATCTTGGGCAAACGTATGGCTATGTGCCGGCTCGCCGCCAGCCAGATATGGCCTGAGTGATGCGAATAAAGCGTTTTGAAAGCGGTTCATGCGGGTGGTTTCCTTATTGATTGATGATCAGGTAAGTCATACTGGGCATTTCGGGAAAGGGCCAAAGCCGTTTCATCATTTCGGGTGCGCGTGGCCCTTTCCCGCCCTGTCTAGCCTACCCAATCGACAGTCGGCATTGCCCGTTAGTTGAAGCCAGATCTGGCCCAACTTGTGGTGCAGATTGCGCGTGCCATGTCTTTTGTTGCGCCATGCCGTGATCACCCACGGCCGCGCTTGCGCCGTAAAGATGGCCGTACCTTCCAAGCGCGCCATGCCGCGCCGGTGTTCGGGTGGAATATCAGTGCCGCGCAGGTAATAGATGATGGCATTGGCGGCGTAATAGCGGGTGCCATAGCACAACACATAATGGATGTCGGCCTGGCGCAGCCCGCGTTGCATGGTGCGTAATTGCGCATGGCCGGAAAGTGTGTGCTGTTTCGCCCAACCAAGCGGGCGCGCTTTGGCTGCTTTGTGGCGCCAGGCTGGCTTGGCTTTGGCGGCCAGCATGGCTTGCTCGTTAATTTGGTCTGGATCATGGATTAAGCGTAATAGGTTCATGTTTTGCCTCCGTTTGTCCATCACATGGGCAGTTGTTCAACCGCACTGCTTGTTGACCCATTAAAGCATGAAACGGGCGGCGCTTCCGCTAAGTTGTAAAAGTGAATATTTGAAAGCTGAAAATGCGGTCTGGCCGGTGCTTTTACACTTTATATACTCACGAGCAGCACAAGCAGTCACCTTTAGCTCCTGTAAAAAGTGTACCTGCTTGGCGCTCGTTGGTATACTTTCGCCTGGGTGGAGTATAGCAGGGGAGAAAATGGGTTACGTAGCGGAAAACTCTGGTGGTAAGCAAGGCGGAAAAAGCGTAACTTAGGTAAAACTCTGTCGAAAATAAGCGTTTGCCGGGCAAAACTCTTGCTTAGACCAATCCCAAATTTAAATGATCCACGAAGCGGGAACCCTTTGGGTGCCAAGCAACACGAAGAAAAGCTTTTCTTCGTGTTGCTTTGGGTGCCTTCGTGGATCGTTATTTTGCAATGGCCTATAGAGAACAAAAGTAGCAGATTTATTCACATAGGCCGATCTTGATTGACAAGACCAGATCGGCATGATAAAATTGCAGAATTGTGCATTCAATTGAATGTAAAATAAATCAATCAGGGGGCAAAAATGACAACCGTAACCATCCAGTCACGCATTAAAGCCGAACTCAAAGAGGAAGCCGAACGCGTCTTCGACGGCTTGGGCATGAGCATGGGCGATGCCATTCGCATCTTCCTGCAACAAGCCGTCAATATGGGCGGCTTGCCCTTCACGCCCATGCTGCGCAAACCAGCCCCGCCCGAAACGCTGGCCGCTATGGCTGAATTTGATTCAGGATTCAGGCACCCGGCAATCAATAGCATCTATGACATTCTAGATGAACCATTCCCAGAGGGAGCCCAGGAATAATCTTGCTTACCATTCGTCCGTCCAGTCAATTCAAGAAGGATATCAAGCGGATCCGGCACAACAAACGAGCAACGCAGGAGATTGATGAAATTGTCCAGATGCTGGCGCAAGAAACCCCATTGCCCGCCCAAAACCGAGATCATGAGTTGGTTGGCGGTGAATACAAGAGCTATCGAGAATGTCACGTCCGGCCCGATCTGTTGCTGGTCTATCGAATCAACCAAAGCATCCTAGAACTATATCTATTGCGTGTTGGCACCCACAACGAGTTAGATCTATAAAAGAGCGAGCCGCGCCACGAGTGGCACGGCTCGCTCTTCTACTGTGGATCCTCGAACGCATTGGCCAGGAAAAATGCCGGGGTGAGGCAAGCCGTTACGCGTTTTCCCAAAAAATGAAATGCACCCTTTATCAGCTTTAACTTGACAGTATTTATCAACTGGTATATTATTCCGGTTTATATGTTTACAATTACCTCACGATCTGGGCAGTGCTCATACAGCGACTTTATCCTCACAGCTGAGTATTTATAGGCCTCTACATAGTATTTTCCGCATTTATAGTATCTCAAGGGAGAGAGATGTCCACCAAAGTAATTGAGCATGATCCTTCGCACATTGCTCAACAAGTCAGTGATTCAATCAATCACAAGAATGCCCATCCGGATACCCCTGCTTATCACCAACAGAATATAGTTGAATATTCAGCCTCGGGCAGCGTTGATTTATCTTCCACGCGCGATGGCCTGATTAATTCTGTCTCTACTATTATCAAGTTGCAGGCCCGTAACGCGAATGGCAACGCCTGGCACCCCCAGCTACAACACACATACCGTTTGTCGGAAGTGGCAGATAAGACAGGCTTAACCGCACAGTACATTAACAACCTCATCGTTCGGTATAAGCTAATTGAACCGCCCAAGACGCAAGAGAACGGGAAGCGAGAAGCGTATGAGTTTACAGAAGATGATGTTATCCTGATCAATCGTCTGAAGTATCTTATTGTCCAGGGGAGACCATTTCGAGAAGCGCTCGAATTTCTTAAGCAAGACGCGCTATATCAACAAGGTGCGAAACAAATGTTGAGCGCCTTGCAATTATGGAGCCATGATCCGACAGTTGAAGCATGGCGCACCGTGGTGGAAAAAATCGGCGCACTGCCAATTTTTGTAGCGCGGGAAAAGCATGTATTACTTTGCATTGATGGCGGGCGGATGACGCTAGCCCAGTGCGCCGTTGAACTACAACTGACAGGTGAAGATAGTGTGCTGCCCCTGCTTGATGCGGCTTACGCCAAGCTCGGACGGGTGTTAATGTATGTATTAAGATTAGTGATGGACGAGGCGAGTTAATGAGTTTATATGCCTGTGTACTGGCAAAAATGAAAACTGGACTTGCCATTGAAGCAGCCGAGCAACTGGTAAGCCATCAGGCGGTTGGCTTAGTGCTGCCAACGGCGGGACCTTATGATCTATTTATGTTAGTGAAAACCGATAGCCCAGCCGCCCTCGGCAGACTCATTGTTGAAGAATTACAGGTGATCGACGGCGTAGAATCTACCTTGACGCTTTTTATCATGGATGAGGTTCGCGCGCTTAACTGGTTACACGATTACCTGCGCGAGCCACGGCCGGCGCGGTAATTGGCGCGCTCGTTGCGGAAATCCGCCCGGTTGACAAGGAAACCTTGTTCGGCACGGCGAACGCCTAACTGTACACCGATTTGATGGTGATTAACGATTTAATACGGTAAACGTAGGCTGAGCTTGTCGTAGGCTGAGCTTGTCGTAGGCTGAGCTTGTCGTAGGCTGAGCTTGTCTTAGGCTGAGCTTGTCGTAGCCGGCGTGGCTCCGGATTCGAAAAGCTCAGCCTACGCACGATGACCGGTTTATTTTGTTAATCACC
>JBBRVA010000848.1:0-3743 GCA_038247295.1 Caldilineales bacterium
AGGTAGGGGCGCAGCTCAACTGGGAGCAACTGCCGCCGCGCGTCGAAGCCGTGATCGGTGAACGCATCCTGCGTCTGGCCCCGGATCTGCAAGAGGTGTTAACCCTGGCCGGCGTAGAAGGCGAAAGTTTCACCGCCGAGGTCATCGCCCAGGCGTTGCAGGTGCCACCGCGAGAGGTAGTGCGTTGGCTCAGCCGCGAACTGGATCGCCAACATCAACTGGTAACACTGCAAAGCGTCCAACATCTGGGTGAGCAGACAATCACGACCTACCGTTTCCGCCATATTCTGTTTCAGAAGTATCTGTATGGCCGGCTGGATGTGGCGGAGCGCACCTATTTTCATGCCGCAATCGGTGTAACATTAGAAGGGTTATATCGTGAGGAGTCAGAGACGCGAACGCAGATACTCAGTCAATTGGCGCGCCATTTCGAAGAAGCGAGGCAATGGTTTAAAGTCGCTACTTATTTGTATCAGATTAGCAAACGAGCTATTCAGTTTGCTGTGCCAGACGAAGCCATTACCCAGGCCAAACGCGGGATTGCATACTTGCAAAAAGTGATACCAACCCCCGAACATAGCCAACTGGAACTCAGTCTACAAATTACTCAGGGCGTGGCGTGGCTGCTCAAAGAAGGCTATGCCTCATACAACGCGATGCTTTGTTACGAGCGTGCCGAGATACTGAGTACCGAGGTCGGTGATCTATCAGAATTATTTCCAGCATTGGCGGGGCTCTGTTCCACCTATCGTCTGCGCGCTTATCTGACTAAATCCCTGGCAACTGGTGAGCGGATGATCCAGTTGGCTGAGCAACAACAAGATTCGAAATTGTTAGCGATTGCTCAGATCAATACTGGACCAACGTTGATCCACATGGGGAGGCTAGTAGAAGCGCGCTATTATCTCGAAGCTGCACTCGCTTATAAAAGTTCGGCGTCAAGTTTGGTTAATCTACATACCCATGCTCATGATGTTACCATTATGAACCATAGCTATTTAGCTTTTACTCTTGGCACCCTAGGTTACTTGGCGCAAGCCCAAACCCATACGGTGGCCGCCATTCAACGCGGTCAGCAACTAGGGCATCCCAATAGTCATGCATTTGCCTTGTTTACTGCACTTTTGGTACAGCTGCTGCGACGTGACCCCTTACAAGCGGCTGATTATGTAACCCAACTGCGCGTGTTAGCGGCGCAACACGAATCTATCCATTTTTGGATTGATTGGTTGCCGCCCCATCTCGGTTGGTTAGCTTTGGCCGAAGGGAATTTTGCACAAAGCCTGACCTTTTTACATGACTGGTTGCCATTAGAACGGTTACAGGGAGAAACAGTTAGCCCGCTAACTTGGCAATTTGCGATGTTAGCGATTGCGCTCTACAAAGTCGGGCAGATCAAAGAAGGTTTGCATGTCGTGGCGGTAACATTGGAACATGCAAAACGCATAGATGAACGTTGGTGGGAAGCAGAATTATATCGCTTACGCGGGGTATTGCTCTTGCGCTGTGCGGGCAATGGTCTTGATCAAAATAATGAAGCGGCGGCCGCTTTTCAACAGGCTATTGCGATTGCGCAACGGCAACAGACAAAATTGTGGGAGCTGCGCGCTGCTACGAGTCTTGCCCGCCTCTGGCAACAGCAAGGTCGCGCTGCAGAAGCTCACCACTTGCTCCAGCCGGTCTATGCGTGGTTTACCGAAGGATTTGACACCGCAGATCTGTGCGCAGCGAAGGCGCTATTGGACGTGCTTAGCACCTCGAGCGCTGATCGATCTGCAACACCGACCACGCGCTAAAGGTAGCCAGTAAGGCCAACTCGCTTTGGACAAAGTTGAGCAAACCCGTGGCGCGTTGAATCAACACAATGACCAGACCCAACATAGCAAAGAGACTGTCACTGGCAATGCCGCTAAGGATTGGTTGAAGAAAGAGCGATATAGTTGAATAAGCCTATGATTGGATGGTCTAGCCTTTTTGTGCTATACTGGGCATACGACTCTCTCCACACCTTCAGCGTTGATCTCATCCGGCTGCGTGCCTTCCCAACTGACGGCGGTCTCACCAAAAGGAACCCCACTGGCCGCCTTCGGCGCGTACAAAAACCGCACTCTGCGCCCGGTCGTGATCGGTGACGCTCCGATTCATAGGAAAGAGCCAGACCGAACACTGGAAATCCTGGATCGACTCGGCGACTTTGAAGCGCAAACGGTGTGGAAACTATCCGACCTCTCCAAAAATATAACTATCCAAAAAGGCGTTGCGGAATTTCCCCTGCGGATCATACGTCTGCGCCAACGCCTGAAAGTCCGCCAGCCGTGGGTAGCCGGCCTGCACTTGGGCTGGCGTCATGTAAAAGAGTTTGCCCCAGTGTGGACGGGGCTGGAACGGGGCCAGGGTCGCCTCCAGCGTCGGCAGAAATTGTTGGACGCCCGGCCAGTCGCGGTGCCAATTAAAGTGAATGCCGACAATGTCTTGTTCGTATGCGGGGCTCAGCCAGAGCTTGTCGGCTGCCACGGTGCGCACTTCAGTCACTTGGAGGATTGGCGCAAGCTGGGTACGCAAACGGGCGACGGCTCGCATGGCCGCGACGGCATGCTGGCGCGGGACAAAGTACTCGCTTTGTAGTTCATTGCCTTGCAACTGGGCGTCTTTAAAGTAGAAGTGCGGCAAGCGCTCATGCCAGGGGCCGGGTATGCCCATTGGTGTCAGATAACGATCAGATGCATGATCCATCGGATCTTCGCGCGGCGCGAGTGTTGCGCCAAAGAATTCGGTGGGTACGTCCAAGGGTTGCTCACCAGTTAATTTGTGCTTGACCCAGAGCGTGTTGATCCAATCCTGCTGCCAATCGGGAAAGAGACTAACGCTGTAGCCCGCCGACATGATGGCGTCGAATTGGGCGTCGGTTTCGATCATGGGCAGCTTGGCATAGACCTCCTGTTGGATGGCAAAGGTTGGTAACAGATCGAGTGTCACCTTTGTGACCACGCCCAGTGCACCCAGGGCCACGACCGCGCCCAGAAATTGATCGCCATCTTTTTCGCGCGTCAGCGTCACCAATTCCCCGTCCGCCGTGACTATTTCCAGCCCGGCCACCGCGGTCGCCAGATTGCCGTGGGCGTCACCCGAGCCGTGGGTCGCCGTCATACAGGCCCCGATCACGGTGATGTGGTCGAGCGAGGCCAGGTTGTGCAGGGCATAGCCTGCGTTCTGCAATTGTGGGCAGAGTTCGCGATAGGTGATGCCGGCGTTGACCGTCGCCGTGTCGCGTTCGTGGTCAATTGTCACCATGTTGTCGAGGTCGGCGAGTGAGATGATCGCCTCCGGGCAATCATGGATATGGTTAAATGAATGGCGGGCACCGACGACGCGCACCTTGTTGGCCGCGCGCACGATCGTTTGCAGTTGATCGATGCTATCCGGCATGTGATAATGCGTGGCGCAATAGGCGGTATTGCCCGCCCAGTTTTGGCGATTGCTTGTCACGGTTCTATTCCTTTGGCGCTTAAAAGGGCGGGAAAGTATTGTTAGTGATAAGCATAACCATTTTATGAAATTTTGCCAACCGGCGCGCTGCTTTATTGGTGCCAGCTGGCAGCGACTATAGATTTTTCAGCACCTGGCAAACCGTTCAAGGGATTATTTTTCTGTTTCAGCCTAGCTGCAATTGGCAGTTTTCTGCGTCTGTATAGACGCGTTATAGTGCTCCTGAACTGCTTTCTTGTTAGGTTTGATCTGTGCAT
>JBBRVA010000849.1:0-3740 GCA_038247295.1 Caldilineales bacterium
GGCGATCTCGCAGGCTGGCATACAGCCGTCGGCGCCGCGGCGTAGCTCGTCCGGCAGAAAACGCCCGGCGAAACCGCCAAAGATCGTCTTTACTTTATCACCGACCAAATTGTAGACTTCGGCAATATGTTTGGGGCCGGGCGGGCGCTCTTCTTTGATATACTCAATCGAGGGTACTTCTTCGACCAATTTGGCGATCTGTTCGCCGGTCAAAGGCGCATAGGCCGCCGCATTTTGCAGCATAATCGGCCCGTCGTAGGCGTCGGCCATGCGACGGAACATCTCCATCGCAATGGCGGCATTGGCACGCGCCGGAGCCATCGCAATGATGGCATCTGCGCCAGCCTTTTGGGCGGCACGCGCAAAGAGTAGCACCTGCGGCAAGGAGACACCCGAACAGCCAAAGACAACCGGCAGCCGCCCGTTGACTTCTTCCAGCACAGCATCCAGGCCCCGAATCCGCTCTTCTTCGCCCAAAAAGTAAAACTCCCCGACCATCACCGGCCAGACGATGCCGTGCTGACCGCTACGACAGCAAAAATCCGCCGCCGCGCGCAAGTCTGGGAGGTGAATCTCGTAATCTTCCTTGTACGGAGTCGGCAATAGGCCAAAGACCCCTTTTAGATGGTTAAAACGTGGCATGATTGATTTTCTCCTCATTTTAGTAAAGCAGTGGGCAGTGGGGCGGTAGGACAGTGAGACAGTGGGTCAGTACCGCTGTCTCACTGTCCTACTGACCACTATTCCTTCCAGCGATCATCCGGTCGCCAGAAGCCGAGCTTGGGCGTATTCCACTCGTCGGTGGGCAGGAACATGGTGCCTGGGGTGCGCAGATTAGCTTCGATGCCTTCTAAATTGAGATCTACGCCCAGACCAGGCTTTTCCGGCACTTTGACATAGCCGTCGGCCATATAATCAGGATCGAGACCAGTGACCAGGCTCGTCCAGAAGGGCAAGTCGAGACCGTGGTGTTCCAGCGAAACGAAGCTAGAAATCGCGGCGGCGCAGTGAACATTGGCCATAAAACCAATCGGTGAACCAGCACAATGCAAGGCAGTGGGGATGCCATAGCGTTCGCCGTAATCGGCGATCTTCTTGGTCTCCATCATGCCGCCAGAGGTGAGCAGATCCGGGTGGAGAATGTCGATCGCGCGCCGTTCGATCCACTCGCGGAAGCCGTCCCACAGGTAGATTTCTTCGCCAGCTGCAATCGGCGTGCGCAGCGCGTCGGCCACGCGTTTGTGGCCCTCAATGTCGTACCAGGGCATCGGATCTTCAATCCAAGCCAGGTGGTAAGGTTCCCATGCCTCGCCCAGACGGATCATTTCGTCCAGAGTCAGATGGCCGTGGCCAATGTGGTCGGTGCAAAGCGAAACTTCGTCACCGACGGCCGCCCGGATCGCGGCCACGATTTCGACGGCGGCGGCAATGCCCCGATCGGTCAGGCGTGCGCCGGGTCCCGTACCAGGGGCGCGCCCACGGCGGCCCAGCTCGTACTCGCCCTGGGTGGCTTGTCCCACCAACGCGCCGGATGTTGTTTCAAAGAGTTTGGGGCGAATGTCGAATTTGATAAAGGTGAGCCCCAACGCTTTGCGCCCTTCCAGCGCCTTACGATAGCCTTCGGGTGTCGGCTCGTCGGGGGCAGGGGTATCGGCATAGAGGCGCACTTTGTCGCGATATTTGCCGCCCAAGAGTTGATAGCAAGGCACGCCGTAGACCTTGCCGACCAGATCCCACAAGGCAATCTCGAGGCCGGAGACGCCGCCGCCTTCGCGACCCCAGTTGCCAAATTTTTTGATCGCACGGAAGATCATGTCTACGTTGCACGGATTTTGCCCGAGCAACATGCTCTTGAATTGCAGCGCATTCTCGCGGTGGCCAGCGTCGCGCACCTCGCCCAAGCCGTAGATGCCCTGGTTGGTGTCGATGCGGATGATCGGGTAGTCATAGTTGGCGGCGACGACAGCGATGCGTATGTCCGTAATTTTGAGATCGGTCGGCCGCGAGTGGCTGTTGATGGCATTCTCTACGCGGCCCAGTTGGGTTTGTTCTGTAGTAGCTTTTGTCATTGTGGGTTTCTTTCGTTACAGTTTAGAAGTTACGCAGTTGCCCCGGGAACGCTGGCATCCTGCCGGCAGCGGCTCGACTGAGCTCGCCGAACGTCCGCCAGAGATGGCGGTGATCGCAACTGCGTAACTTCTAACAGTTGTTAATACCAATCGCCGTGGCTGTCGGGAACAACGTTGGTGGTATCGCTCCCCCTGCAATGGCCGCTGTCACCATAAAGTGGCAATCGGATAGCGGCGGATCTTTTCATCGGCACTCATGAAGCTCATATTTTCGGTTAACACCTGGGCAATGAGCAGGCGATCAAAAGGATCACCATGCAGATGCGGCAAGACAAGGAGTCGTTGGCAGTGTCCTTTGTCAATACCCAACCACTGAATGCCATTGACGGCAATCACTTCATCGACTAGCTCTGTCCAGTTCGGGACAAGCGTCAATTTGCCAAGGCTGACCTTGATACAGATCTCCCAGTAGCTCACCACACTGAGATATAGTTGATTTTGGGTATCCAGAAAAGCGGTTGTTGCCGGTGTACTCAATTTTTGCTGGGTCACAACCCATAATAGAACCTGGGTGTCCAACAAAATTTTCATGGCATGTGCTCGGCAAATTCTGCTAATGGTTCATCGAAATCATCAGCCATGTGAATAATGGCGTTGGGATACATGCCCAGACGGCGTTGTGGACGCGCCTCGGGTAGGGCAATCAATTTCACCAAAGGTTGCTTGCCTTTGGCAATGATAATCTCTTCACCCGCTAGAGCTAACTGGATCAGTTTTGATAAGTGCGTCTTTGCTTCATGAATCGTTACTTGTGTCATTGACTAGCCTTTGTTTGCTACAAAAATTGCTCCTGAACATACAGTCAGTGTAACTTAGTCATAAAAATTAGTCAACCTAAATTTGCCCACGCAATAGTGGCTGTTCCGTAGCAACCCCTGACTTTAGGAAACCCGATTTTCCTCAATGTAATCCCAGTTGATCTGGTAACCCATCCCCGGTTCCTGCGACAAATGGACATAGCCCTCAGCATCCATTGGGTCGCCAATCGCGTGCAGATAGGGCGGCGGTGTCTCGTAATCCACCCCGGGGGCGAGCAGACCGCGCTCGTCACTTGAATCGGTCGAGACCAGCACGCGGTCGGTGAGATCGAGAAAAAGGGTGCGCGTGGGACTGGCCGCGGTGACGTCGGGGATGAGCCAGATGCGTCCCGGTTTTTCCACGACGAACAAACGACGCGGGTCGCCCGGTGGGGTCACCAGTGCGACGGGTTGCACGAAGGTCAGGTTGGTGAACGCCCGCGTCAGTGAATACGTTGCGGCCGGCGGAGTGGCGGTGAGCCGCAACGAGGTGGCGGCCACCCGGGTCAAGGGTTGCGCGGACAGAAGACCGGCGCTCGCGGCACCGAGCATCAGCCCGAGCCGCCAACCCGCTGTTCGGCCGAGCCGCCTGTTTTTATGGAATCGACGGAAGCTACGAGCGGCGGCCGGTCTCGCAATGGGGGCGATATTGTCCTTCACCGGCTATTGGAAGGGAGACGCCGCGATTTGTTCCGGATGGCTCCGCCCGACTAAGCCGTAACGATTCATTCGAAATACTGATTTGCCCACGGAATACCTGGAGCGGCTCTGCCGCAACCGCAGGAAATTCGGATTAAGCGCAAAGCCGCGAAGA
>JBBRVA010000850.1:0-3737 GCA_038247295.1 Caldilineales bacterium
AGCCAACGTAACACGGCGGGTTGAATCCGGCCGGCGAGGCGTCCGCCCAACATGCCGCCGAGCAAGGCGCCCACGGCCATGACCAACACGGCTGACCAGACCACTTGGCCAGAAAAGAGAAAGAAGATGGCGGCGGCGGTGTTGACGCTAAAGGAGATCGCCTGCTTGAGTGCGTTGAGGCGCGTCAACACATCGTCGAGGATCAGGCCCAGGACGGCCAGGACGATAACGCTGAGCCCGGCGCCAAAATAGCCACCGTAGATGGCCGCGACAAAGACGGGGATTACCATCCAGACTTCGGGTAGCGGCGTAGTCGCGGGCTGACCGGAACGTCGTACAAGCCAGGCGCGTAATTGGTTTTGAAAGGCGAGTAGACCAGCAGCGAGCAAGATCAAAAATGGCACGAGTGCACTAAATAATTTCTCGTCCGTCTGTAAAAGTAGGAGGCCACCGGTGATGCCGCCCAGAATCGCCGCCGGGATCAATAGCCACAGCCGGCGTTCTTGGCCACGCAAATCTTTGGCCTGCGCAAAAGTCGCACCCAGATAGCCTGGGCAGAGCGCCACTGTATTAGTCACATTAGCCGCCACGGCCGGCAGGCCAAGCGCGATCAGGACCGGAAACGTAATCAGGGTGCCACCGCCGGCCAGCGCGTTGATCAGGCCGGCCAACATGGCAGCCAGCCCAGCGATCACCAAATCTATGCCACTCATGCAAGGTTTCTACTTTCTTCACTGGGCGGACTACTGCACAGAGCGGCAGCGAACGCGGTTTGCAGGATCGTCAATGACGGGCAACAAACTGTACACCGATTTTTCAAATCGGCGTATACCGATTTGAAAAATCGGTATACAGAGGATTGCCGACATCTACTTTTTGCTACATTACCACAAAAAGGGCAGCGCTGCCAACCCATCCTGCAGCCAGGGCAGATCAGGCGCGCAGAGCGCATCCTCGTTTAAAAGCGCTTGCCGCTGATAAATTGGGTATCCTTCTCCCGCTGGTTGGATTTCCAGCATCGTATTACCGCGCCAGCGGCCTTGATAGGTTTGATCGGCGATTGTATAGGTGCGGCTTGATTCTGGCAGCGAATAAAGCCGCGTGGCAATCTGGCCGGCCGCCAGTTCAAAGGTGACATAGCGCCCATTCCAGGTTACTGTTACGGCTTGGTCATCGATCAGGGTTTGTACTTGATCGAGTGCCGCATAGCCAGGCACGCGCAGATGAACACGGCGCGGTGCATAGGCGCGTACATCCATGCGCCCCTGCCACGGTTCATGCCCAATCACTTGGATGAAAGGTGTGATGCGCGAGAAGGCCGTGTGAATATAGGTTTCGTCTGCGTCATCGCGAATCGAGCCACGCCAGGCCAGGTATAAGGCCCGCAAGCCACCGCCGATGCAGCAACCTTCAACGCCCACCCAGGTCAGCAACCGGTTGGGATAGGCTGCGCACTCAAAGCCGCCACACATCATATCCAGCACACGGTCATCAATCCCGGGGTAGAGGTGGCGGATGGTAGCGGCATCCCGATACTGATTTTCCAGCAACTGGTTGCGGGCGATACGTTCGATGTCGTCCCAATAATCGCCGACGCCGGCTTCGGCCAGAAGCAAGGCCAGATGCACCAGATCGGCCAGGCCACAGGTTTCACAAGTGCTGGCAAAGAAGCCTTCTAGGCCCAGTCCATCGCGCAGAAAGCCAAATTCGGGCGTATTCTCACAGACCCACAAATAGACACGATTGGCCCAGGCGACCATCTCACCGTCGCCCTTCCAAATCCCTAGTACACTTGGGCGGAAATAACCATACTCTTCTCCGGAGAATCAGTAGTGAATCAGTAGGACAGTGAATCAGTAGGACAGTGAATCAGTAGGACAGTGAGACAGTACAAACACTGTTCTACTGTCCTACTGATTCACTGTCTTACTTACGCCCAAGTGTACTAGCCGCGCAATGCCGACCGTGGTGGGCAAGACGCCACCCGAATGCGTATTGGCGACGAAGCGCCCATCGGGCGGCACATCGCCGTGGCGCATATAATAACGCGCCAGGCCCAAGGCCAGTTCAACGCCAGCCGGGTCTTGGGTCAATTCCGCATAGCGGGCTAGGCCAGTCAAGAGGGCGTAGCGATAGCCCTGCCATTTCTCTGGTGCGTTGGCGCCATTAAACCATTCCGGCTTGAGCACGGGCGCCCAGCGATAGGTGGAAAAACGAATCTCATCGCCGTTGCGCTCGCTAATTGCCAGCAGGCCGCGCACCATTTTCTGCAAGCGTGGCCACATACTTTCGTCGCCGTCGGCCAATAAGGTGGTCATCGCCAACAGCGGTGAGCGCCGGTATCAATCGCAATTGTGATTGGTGTTGGGTGGCGGTTGATCTCTGCCGCGGCGACACTTTGTTTGACCGATCGTTGCAAAGAAGTGCCACATTGTTTGAACCAAGTTTTGAACAAATCACCGCTATATCGGTAATGGCTCCATGCCTCATTATGCTCGACCAATCCCTGACAACAAAGCGCCAGCAATCCCCGTTTAACATGGGGCACTGGCATATCGGCCAGCATCATGATCTGCTCTTCTGGAATCCAATCTGTCGAAGTCTCCAACAGATGATAGACGTCCAAAGCGCTTTCACCCAGTGTCTGCGCCCACCCTTCAAATTCGAAGCTGCGTGTCGCTAGAAAGCGAGCCGCCACTTGGTCGATGATCTCAACCGTAGCGTCGTGCATACTACTGAGCTGGGTTTGTTCCCAGAGGTGAGAAAGCAAATATTGGGCAAGAAAGGGATGTCCACCACTTTGCTGCCAAATTCGCGCCGCAAGCTCTGGGGGCAGGTCAGCCGACTGGGCTAACAATTGGTTAAGACCGGCCTGATCCAATGGCTCAAAATAATGTAACTTGAGCACATCAAACAGCGGAATGTTGTTCATCGACCCATCAAGCAAGCGCCGTGAACTCGTCAGCACCACGCGCAGATGGTTGCGTAAATCGCTGCTACAGAGGAGCGCCCGAGTCTGGCTGTAGAGGGCCTCTGTCCAAGGCTGGCCCAAGGATGAATCGATATCATCCAACAATACAACCAAGCGCACAGGCAGCGCGTACATTGCGATTTGATCGAGCACATAACCCAAACCCTCTTCGAAGACTTGCACAGTAAGCGTAGGCATACTGTGCAGTTGTTCGAACCAACGGTTCCCCGGTCGCATCGCCAGCGGCACGCGTTGCATCGGTTGGTCCTGCATCACGGCATTAAGCTGGCGATAGATACGATTCAGCATAAACGAGAAAACTGCCTCAGCCGAATCAAATGTGCCCGCTTTGAAATCAACGTAGAGCGGTAATATCCAGTAATCACTCTCCCCCTGCTGAGTTTGTTGGTGCAATTGATGGGCTAACGCCATCAGCAGACTCGTTTTACCGCAGCGCGGTCCGGCGATAATAGCATGCGAGTTACCCTCGTCGTGGGCTAGATCGTATGCAATGTGCTTGACTAATGGCCAGCGACCGACAAAAGCTTCATGCGTAGTTGGTTGTAGGTATTGAAATGGATTACGCGCCATCATGATTTTCCTTTTCTTCAAAGCAGACTTCGAATAGGTAATTCAATGAACGTGCAGACCGATTGTGGATGGATGTTCTACGAACCTGGTTGCCATAACTACCCAAAATTTCTCCCCTAAAAAAGCCAATAGCCGACCTGTCAGATTGACAAAGGCCGGCTATTCCGTACCAAAT
>JBBRVA010000851.1:0-3734 GCA_038247295.1 Caldilineales bacterium
CCCTTGTGATTAACTATACCGAATACGCGGATCCAATACGGCCAAAAACACATCGGACACCAGGTTGCCAAGCACGATCAACGCCGCGGTAACCAAGAGCGCCCCACTAGAGAGGTAAATATCTTGGGAACGCAAGGCCGTAATCAGGATGGGGCCCAGGGTGGGAATGCCCATGACGATGGCGACCTCTAATTCGCCCTGAATCATGTAGGGCAATACCGTGCCTTGATAACCGATAATTGGGTGCAGGGCATTGGGGACGGCGTGGCGATTCATGACCTGGCGCTCGGTAAGGCCCTTGGCGCGGGCCGTCGTCACAAATTGGGAGTTGAGCACATCTAACATGTTGGCGCGCATCACGCGCATATTGCGCGACACACCGCCTAGACCGGCGATCAAGATCACCGGCCAAATATGTTTGACAAGATCGACAAATTTCGCCCACGACCAGGGCGCCACCGCATACTCGGGCGCAAAAAAGGAGGTAACATGCTGTTGTTTAAAGGTAAAAACCAACAGATACATGACCACCAACGCCATAAAAAAGCGCGGAATCGAGGTTAAAATAAAGGCGACAAAGCCCAAAAGATTGTCGATCCAGCTATATTGGCGCGGAGCGGTGTAAATGCCGGCCGCAAGCCCCACCGCCGTAGAGACAAAATGGGCGAGCAAGGCCAACATCATCGTCTTGGGCAGGCGATCTAAAATGATCTCACCTGCATCGCGCCGGTAGGCAAAGGAATAGCCAAACTTACCCTCAGTCAGCATGCCCTTGATCCAGGTAAAAAATTGGATATAGACCGGCTGATCCAGGCCATATTGTTGGCGCACCAACTTCGTCATCTCTTCCGCCCGCTCTTCGGTCAGATTGGCAGTTTGAATCAGGAATTGTTTATAGGTGGTCGCAAAATCACCGGGTGGCAACTGAATAATGAAAAAAGAGATGGCGGCAATCGCAAAGAGGACAAATACGGCAATGATCAAGCGACGTATAATGTAGTTGAGCATGGGTAAACCCTAGGTGGAATGGACAGTTATCAGTTATCAGCAGCAAGAAGCGCCACTGATAACTGATAACCGGTTACTTACAAGCTACTCGGGATAGACTGGCAGTGTCTCGGGGCGCACTTGGGTCTGCTGCTCCTCGACAGGTGTCCAGATCGTTTCCGACATAATGGCGTCTTCTACCCATTGATAGAGACGGGGCGGTGTGCCACCAGGTACGTTCTTGAAGCGTTTGGCCAGCGCCAGACCTTTACGACCAATAATGGTGCCGATCGCATAGTTGTGCGAAGTCCAGACGTAGTTCCAGTGGTTGATCAACTCTTTGCGTTCCACCGGGTCTTGCGAGCTGCAATAAGCCGTGATCGTATCGGCCAGATCTTGCTCCCAATCGCGTAGAATACGCTCGCCTTCACCTTCGCGATTCCAGTTTGGGTTTTGGGGCGTCAGCGGAGCGAAGTTATTGCAGGCAGTGAAAATCAGAGCATAATCATCGCGTCGGCTGATAGCCATATCCCATTCACCGTTGGTATTATTCTCGGTAATAGTTTGGCTGTTCATGGGGCGGGCGTTGACTTTGATGCCAACTGCACCGAGCATAATGGCGACTTGGTCACCAATCGGGCGTGTTTCAGCGGCGTCTTCCGACGTGCGCAAACCGACCACTAGATCCTGACCGTCGGCTGTGCCAGCCGGGAAGTTGAGCACGCCGTTGCCGTCGGTGTCTTCCAGGCCAACCTCAGCTAATAGTGCTTTAGCCTTTTCGATATCAAATGGATAGTAGACCACCGAACCGCGGTCGAATTCCGGTGATCCGGGGGCAAGGCCACCAGCCCAGGGGCGCAGCAGCGGACCACGCACTAGTGCTTGGGCAATCCCGTCGCGGTCCAGCGCATGGCTGACGGCCTGACGGAACTTATCGTCGCGGAAAAGACTGCGCAGCGCTGTATCACGATCGTCCTGGATGCCCAATGTTTCGGATTGGTTGAGTTGCAGTTCGAAGCCCAAATCTTCAGGCCCCCAGTTCATGATAAACTGCGCATCCGGTTCTTGCGCGCGCTTGAGCATGTCTACATACTCGGTAGAGGGATTCTCGACATTGGTGTGGTCACAACCACCGGCCAATGTGCAAAGGGTGCGGCCAACGCCGCTGGGGCCTTTCTGATAGACGGCCTCATCGATATAGGGCAGTTGGTTGCCTGCTTCATCAACTGACCAGAAGTAGGGGTTGCGGCGCATGATCAAGAGTTCGTCAGTCTTGTATTCAACCGGAACCCAGGGTCCCATCGTCGCGATGGGCAATTGATCAGCGGGCAGCGCATTGGCAAATCCGGCGTAGTCCATCTCTGTATTATATTTGGGATGGAGCGGCTTAATCTGGTGAGCTGGGGAGATGTTAAAGTCACCTTCATCCATGATATAGAACAGTTGAATTGGCTTGGCGACGGGGAAGGTCCACAGAATCGTGAAGTCATCGACCTTTTCTAGGGTTGGCGCTTGCCCATCAATGGCAAAGGCTTCGCCCTTGACACCATTGCGCACGACCTGCGGATCATTGATCAGATCTTCCCAGGTGAAGATAACGTCGTCAGCGGTGAAGGGTTGCCCATCCGACCACTTGGCGCCTTCGAGCAGATGCATGGTCAATTGCAGGCCATCCTCGCTCCATTCCCAGCTCTTGGCCAGGTTGGGGAAGGGTTCGAGGTCTTGGTCGGCGCGGAAAAGTGGGCCAGTCTTGACCAGGGCCTGGTAGTTAAACGACATCGACTCGATGCCAAACCAGCCGGAGGTGACGCCAGCGCCGTTGTTCCAGCCAGCGGTAGGACAAGCCGAGAAGTCGCGCCATACATCGCCATAGACGCCAATGCCATCAGACATACCACTAGCCAGGATAACTTTGGGCTCTTTGGGCAGACGTTCGGCCACTGGGGGTAACGTACCAGCTTCGACCAGCTTCGTCACCCACTCCGGCTCACTGTATGCCGGCAGAGCTTTGTAGGTTGTGATCTGGTCAATTGGCAGCGGTGTTACCGCGCTACCACCCAAATCCAACTCGGGTGGTTCGGGGTATTCCACGGCGTCGGCAGGCATTTCGCCATAGGTGCCTGGCGCAGCCGCTTCAGCCGCTGGCGCTTCTTCAGCGGGGGCTTCCGTTGCTGCCACTTCGGCAGCAGGTGCTTCAGCGGCTGGGGCAGCAGGTGCAGCACCGCAAGCCGCCAACAACAGCATCATCACCACCAACAACAAGTTTAACAAATTTCGCTTTTGCTTCATTACTTTGGTTCCTTTCATGGGACAAAAAAAATAAATGATACTGATAACTGTTCAGCCAGGGAGTCAGGCGTTTACAACAACGGAGTTGGATAGAATCGGATAAAGCCAGAAGCAACCGGCGTTCTTATAAAAAAGAAATGGCGGGGTGCGATTTATCCGTTGCGGTCATAATCCGTTGTTGTAGTAGACCTATGCAATTATCAATATGGTAACAAACTAAGGAATAATTAATGATTTGCAGGGTGAAATGTATTTCGCAATGACGCTATTATTCATGCAGCCAACATGCAGCTTCGTGTCCCGGTTGGACCGCGCGCAGGGGTGGCTCTTGTTCGACACAAATCTTCATGGCGTGTGGGCAACGGGCCGCAAAGGCACAGCCCTGGATTTTTTCACCCTGATTTGGCACCATGCCTTTGATCGGCACCAGCTTTTCCTTTTTCCTACCCAACACCGGC
>JBBRVA010000852.1:0-3729 GCA_038247295.1 Caldilineales bacterium
AGGTCTGCACGTCGTCGGCCAGATGGGGCGCAATCCCAATATCTGCCACTATAAGTGCGCCGGTAACACCCACGCCGGGGAATTGATAGTGACCCCACTTGGCATAGGCGAAGGTAAGCGTAACATCGGCGGTCACCGTATGCGGATCCACCGCGCCGGTGTCGCAATTGAGACCACTTGCGCAATCCACCGCCAAGATCAAGATGCTAGAACGATCCGCTTTGGCCGAGTGTATTTGCGCCAGCAAAGCGGCTAGTTGACCACTGATGGGGCGGTTGGAGCCAGTGCCAAGCAGCGCATCGACAACCACATCGGCCTCGATCAGCCAGGCGCGCGCTTGTTGCAGATCGGGATCATCGTCGGCATGAACGGTGGGGACGCCCAAGGCAACCAGTTTAGCAAAATGTTGCTCGTAGTCATGGTCTGGATCAGTGCGCCGCTTCCAAAGATAGACGCGCACCGGCAGACCAGCTTGGTGCAGATAGCGGGCGCAGACTAGCCCGTCGCCGCCATTATTGCCCGGACCGACTAGCACCAGCACAGATGCAGCATGCGGTGCATAAGTGCTCACGGTGCGCGCCGTAGCAGCTCCGGCAAGTTCCATCATGGTGGCATAGCTGTGGCCAGCCGCATCCGCACGCTGTTCGATGCGCTGCATCTCGGCCACACTGACCAGCTTCAGTTGATTCGGAATAGAAAAGGATGAGATCATCACTTGTATCGCGCTATCCGGACCGTGTTCCGTCGCATTTGTACTGCTTTCATTACCCATTAACCGTTCACTGTAATTAGTTCTTGCGCCCTACCACCGGCATTTCGGGTGGCTGCGGTGCTAGCCCCATTTCTTGCAGCAGACCCGCCAACGCAAAATTGCCCGCCAGGGCGATCAAGGCGGGGCCAAGCAGGATCAGCGGCAACGTCAACGCGGTGCAGAGGGCCAATAAGAGAATTTGGAAGAGCAACATCAGAAACGAATAGAGCGGGTGGCGCAGAGCCAGCAAGGCTGCGTTGCGCACGGCCAGCTTGATATCTGGGGTATCTTGTTGCCAGAAGAGCGGGAAGAGATATTGCCCGATCATTAGCACCAACAAGAGCAGCCAGGCCCAGGCCACACCGATAATCGACAACCAGCCTTGGCTATTAAAGTAAAACCAGATATTGAAAAGAATGGCGGCGGGGACCAACAGACTGATCGCAAAAAGGATCAAGCCACGACCGATGCGTTGGCGAATCGCTTCCCAAAAAAAGCTGTTATCAACGCGTAAATAGTTGGCAATGCGGTTGGTAACGCGCTGGACACCAACGGTCACTGGCACCGCGCCCACTAGCAATAGCACCCCAATCGGAATGGCAATGGTGAGCGGTAAATTGATCGCGCTGGCCAGCATCCCAAACAAGCTGGGTAACAATAATGCGCCAACCCACCACGCAATGCTAAGAAAAACACAGAGAAACAGGTCGTCGTACGCCGCCTTAAACGTGCGGCCCATTACAAGAAATGCCTTCATTTTTCGCTCACTTTACTTTTTACTTTCACTGGACAGCGCCACTAAAAGCAGCGCATGCGTAAGGCGTGGTGTTGGACAACTGCTTCGAACATAATGACAGCTTGATGGAGTTGCCAATTTGCAAATTCGATGTCTGCCGTCTAAGAGAAATTGTCTGTTTGGGTTATACTTCTTATCGATTTCTTAAGCTCACATCCTATCGCTAGAAATCTAATATCTGCTAGCACTTTCCTGATTGTACACGCACGTAAAGCAACGGGCAAACTGCCGTATATTGGGAAATTCCTGCTGGATTGGACAAGAATGAGCCGCTAGGCTGGCTGGATCCAACAATATGAAATGAACGAAATGAGGTTGCCTATGTTTGACGAGTTTTTGGGCGCGCTGTTGTGCTTCTCAAATTTATTGATCATTGTCTTGACAGCAGTCTTCTGGCTTTGGATGCGAAGGCAGTTACACCAAATGCGCGAGCGCCTCGTGCGTTTGGAAGGCCAACCCAGCGCGCAGGGTGATGAAAAGCTTGCGGCGCCGGCCACAGTTGTTGCGCCCCTTTACACCGAACCGTTGGTTGCCCGCTCGGCGTTAGAGGAACAATTGCCAGCTAGTTTGATTCCCTCTGCCCCGCCGACAAAAGTGCCTATCTTGCCCACTCCGCCGGCACTGGTTGAGCCAACGGTGTCAGCACCAGCGCGACCAACCTTCTGGGAAGGCAATCCGCTGCTAGAATGGTTTACGCGTATCCACTTGATGGTGCAGATCGGCATGATTGTGCTCTTTTTTGGCGTGGGCTTTTTGGTCAAATATGCGGTCGATCAGGGCTGGTTCCCATTGACCGTACGGCTGGCCAGCGCGGCGCTGCTCGGCATCGGGTTGGCCGCTGTCGGCTGGGCGGTGCGCAAACGGGCGCGTGTCTATGGCCTGGCCCTGATCGGGGGCGGGATTGGCATTGTCTACTTGACAACCTTTGGCGCTTACTCGTTTTATCAATTGCTGTCCACACCGCTGGCCTTTGGCATTTTTGTGCTGCTAGGCATCGCCTATGCCGTGATGGCGACTCTCAACGACGCCTGGATTCTAGCCTTCCTTGCCTTGGTCGGCGCGTTCCTGGCCCCTATTTTGGCTTCGGATGGCGGCGGAAATCATGTCGTACTCTTTAGTTATTATGCCGTCGTCAATGCCGGCATCTTAGCGTTGGCCTGGTTCAAATCATGGCGCAGTCTTAACCTGATCAGCTTTGGCTTCACCTTAATTGCAGGCGTAGGTTGGGGGCTCAATGTCTACGACGACCCGCTTTTGACCAGCACGCAACCATTTTTGCTACTCTTTTTCTTCTTTTACCTGACGATCACGATTTGGTCTGCGCTGCAAACCCAGGAGCACGGTCTGTTAGATACATTGCTGCTCTTTGCCAATCCATTGGCCGCTTTTGCGCTTCAAGCGGTGCTATTGGAGGAAGACAGCCAATTGCTGGCACAAAGTGCGCTGGTCGTGGCGACAATCTATGCCGCGCTCAGCTTGCTGGGCAGCCGCGGGCGGCGCATGGCCGATCTGGCGGTGGAAGGCTTTATTTTCCTCGCCACCTTCCTCCTTGCCCTTAGTATTCCGATGCTTTTCGATCCGCATGTAACGGCGGCCAGTTGGGCCGTGCTGGGCGCGGGGCTAATCTGGCTGGGCGCACGCCGCCGTCAGATGTGGCCGCTCTTTTGGGGCATTGTCGTGCATGGGGCCGCCGGGCTAGCCTTTCTCTATGCTGCGATTGACGCGCCAGCCATTGTTGCCCTGCTCTTTACCAACTATCTCTACATCAGCACGGTGATCTTGAGCCTGACCGCGCTGGCAAGCGGCTACATGCTGGAACGCAGCCGTACGGTTTGGCCGCGGCTGGCCCGCTTGTTGTCGATTGGCTTCTTGCTGCTAGGTCTCTTCTGGTGGTTTACCGGCGGCTTCGGCGAGATATTCGACGCCGTGCCAGACGATTACATCGTCTCCAATTTACTGGCCTTTGTCGTTCTTTCTAGTGTGGCGGCAGAGGTGATTGGCCGCTGGCTGGCCTGGTCTGCGCTGCGCAAGACGATGCTGGGGTTGCTGCCCTTTGCCGCGCTCATCGCTTTGCAGCAATGGTTAGATGGCGACTATTTCTTGATCGGCGGCGGCTGGTACGCCTGGCCGCTGGTATTGGCGGCGCATCTGTTTATGCTCTGGCGCTGGACAGAACGCTGAT
>JBBRVA010000853.1:0-3726 GCA_038247295.1 Caldilineales bacterium
AGGAAGTCGGGGCCGCTTCCGTAGAAGCGCACCCTCTGGGTGAGGGCACTAAAAACGAGTCGCCGGGTAGCCCCCTGGGCGCGACTTCCTGGTTTCAGCCGCGGGTTTCAACCCGCCCGCGCCAAAGTGTCGGGTCGCTAGATAAAAACAGGAAAATCTGTGTGCCAATTCTAAAAACTGAACGTCTAGCCTGCTAGATAAGGGTTACCCAGAAAGGGTAAGTTCTGATCTCTGTGCCCTCTGCGAAAAACTCTGTGTGCTTTGCGTAACCGTTTATATCAGTTCATTTAAATCTAATTCAGTCGAGGGGCGAATGTCGGCTTTTAGCGCTCGCTCCATGATCTGTAACGCCCGTTCGTTGAATTCGACCGTGTTGGATGCTACACAATCGGCTGGGATGTGCAACTCGAAATCGCGCATGTAGGCGTCGTTGGCGGTGAAGAGTACGCAGATATCGCCGGCCATACCGGTGATGATCAACTTTTTGGCCCCCAGGTAGCGCAAGAGCAGATCCAGTGTAGTCAGGTAGAAGCCGCTATGCTTGGGCTTGAGGACAAAAAAATCGTCCTCGTCTGGCTTTAACAAGCGCACAATCGGTTCACCGCGCACACCATCTTCCAAACAGTGGCGCACCAGGTTGCTTTGCTCCGACCGCCACTGGCCAAAATTGTCGTTGGAATAGATCACCGGAATTTTAGCCGCTTTGGCCCGTTGCTTCAGGTCGGCGATGCGCTCGGCCATGGGCAAGGCATGTTCTAATAGGCGATCACCGTCAACGAACTCCAGGTCGTTGATCACATCGATCAGCAGTAGTACGGTCTCGCCTTCGTGATGGGCATTGAGATTGGGGGCCGTATTTTCTTGGGTAGATACCGTATTTTCTTTGGTTGACATAGATGATTTAGCAGTTTCTATAGACAGGGAAACAGGTAGATAGGTAGACGTCGCTGCGCTTAGGGAAACAGGTGGGCGTTGCATGTCTACCTGCCTACCTGTTTCCCTATTTCCCTGTCTACCGACCTAACCGTAATGAATCGGCAGTGGCAGCGAAGTTGCCTCACCGTTGGTCGCCGAGAGGAGTGCAGCTTCTAAAATCTCCTGCGCATCGCGGCTTACTTCTGCGCTGCATATGCCTTCGATAGGCAGATCCTGCGTAATGCAGTGCAGAAAATAATTGGTCGCGTTGCGCCGTTCTTCCGGCAAGGTTGGCAAGTCCACCGGGCTGCCGTCTTCGTCTTCGCGTGTCGCAAGTAGCAGCCGACCTTTGCTGCCCGGCTCCACGACCAGGGTGCCTTCGCTGCCGTAAATGGCGGCAAAGTACGAAGTTAGATGGCCAATCTGGGTCCACGAGGCTTCGGTAATCGCGATCGCGCGCGGCCATTGCATCACGATCACGGCGTTGTCTTCGAGCGTGATGTAATCTTTTTGCAACCGGCCCACGACCCCGGTAACTCGGCTCGGCTGGCCTAGCAGGGTGCGTGCCAACGCCGCGCCATAACAGCCATAGTCCATCAGGGCGCCGGCGCCGTTGAGGCTGGCGTCATAAAGCCACTCGTAGAAAAAGGGTGTGCAGCCCAACTCTTTTGGCCCGGCATGGGCGGAGCGATATTTGGTTTGAAAAAGTTGGCCGAGCTCCCCGCCCTGCGCCATAGCGATTGCCTTATACAATTGTGGCCACCAGATGAAGGGCCAATTGACCATTAATTTGACGCCCGCACCGCGCGCCGCCGCCAACATGCGGTCGGCGCCGTCTAGATTGGCCGCCATCGGCTTTTCGGTTAGTACGTGCAAACCATTTGTCGCCGCCAGGATGGCCAGCTCAGCGCCACTGGCATTGTCGGCAAAGATGTAGACGGCATCCAATGCTACCTCTTCTAACATATCCTCGTATGATTCAAAGACCTGAGGACAGCCATATTCGGTTTGCACTTTGTTGCGCAATTCTTCGTTGGGGTCGGCGGCGGCCACCAACTCGCCCAGCGGTGATTGTTTGAGATCGGCCAGGTTGCCCCAGACGTGGTCGTGGGTCATGCCCAGTACGCCGATGCGTAGTTTGTTGCTCATTATTTGCTCCTTGGTTGCTTCCAATTAGAAGTGAATGTGGGTTGCACAGAAGTTATATTCTACGCCCTGCTCCATTGCGCGTCAATTGTCCCAAATCGTAAAGGGGCGATTGGGGGTAGAGATTGGTGATTAGAGATTGGTGATTAGAGATTTGATAATAAACGAGCCCTACCCAATCTCTGATCGCCAATCTCTAATATCTACCACTTATACAACTTTTAACTTCGTCGGTTAGAGTAAATGATGCGCCACTTTCTGCACCCCAACAATAATATCGTCCAAATCTTCTTCTTCGTAGAAGGGGCCAATGCTGATACCGACCCCACGCGCCAGCAGATCTTCGCTGCGCGGACACATGCCCATGCTGTATTTAATCGGCTCGGGGAAGAAGGTGGGGCAATTGAAGGGGCAGCCGTCGGTGATCGTCCATTGGTTGAGAATCTGCGGCGCAGCGTAAACTGGGTGGCCGCCATAGACTTTGCCCGCCGGTATCCCCTCTCCACGCAGCGCAGCAGCTACTTCTGTGGCCTTTTCCGGCGTTGGCAGATAGAAGAGGACGCCCAGCGCATGGCGGTCGCGTTCTGGATGGGCGGTGCGCAATTGGAGGCCGTCAATCTCCGCCATGGCGTCGCGTACGATATGGGTGTTGCGCTCGATGCGGTTGAGAATCTCATCCAATTTGGCTAGTTGGCAACCTAAAATGGCACCGGCAATCTCGCTCATGCGCAAATTCTCGCCGATCACCGGCTGGCCGCCCACGGTGTCGCGCACGCCGGCATGCGCGGTCCAGAACTGACCGCCCTGGTCAGAATAGATCACGGCGCGGCGAAAGATTTCATCATCGTCGGTTACGAGGATGCCGCCTTCGCCGCTGGTAATGTTCTTCTCCAATTGAAAGCTAAAGCAGCCAACATCGCCCAGCGTGCCCACGTGGCGATCTTTGTAAAAACTACCACACGACTGCGCCGCGTCTTCGATCACCTTGAGTTGATGCGCTTTGGCAAACGCCATGATCGGATCCATGTCCACGGCAATCCCGCTCAAATGCACGGGCATGATCGCCTTGGTGCGCTTGGACAGACAGCGCGCCAGGTCGTTCGGATCCAGTTGCATCGTCTCATCGACCTCGGCAAAAACGGGGCGGGCGCGGCTAGCCACAATGGCGCCGATTGACGCAATAAAGGTGACGGCGGGCACAATCACTTCATCACCCGGCCCAACCCCCAGCGCGGCTAGTCCCATGCGCAAGGCCGCCGTGCCGCTTGTTGCCGCCGCAGCATGACGTGCGCCGACGAACCGCGCAAAGTCTGCCTCAAAGTTGGCGACCTTGGAAAGTAGTTTGGGTCCATAATAGCGGAAAAGCGATTGACTATCCAATACCTCTAACACAGCCTGCTTTTCTTGTTCGCCGATCACCGCGGCGCCTTTGTAATGATTGAGGGTGCGGCTGATAACCGGTGTGCCGCCCTCGATCGCTAGTTTGTTCTGCACCTGAGCAGCCTGATTCTGTCCCATCTTTAATTTCCTTTATGGCAGTTAGATAACACACATAATGACGTTGCAAAGAAAAATGGCTCATCTTGTACACCGATTTTTCAAATCGGTAGATGCCGATTTGAAAAATCGGTGTACAGTTGATTATCGCTGTTCATAGCGCATCAC
>JBBRVA010000854.1:0-3721 GCA_038247295.1 Caldilineales bacterium
TGGGTGCCGGGCGTGCCACAACCCGCAGCAAATAAATAGATAAATTTGAATGCACCCCCCGCCGCCGAGGGGGGCGCCGCCGCCGCGGCCGGGGGGGCCGCAGCGGCGGCGGGCTCTTCATCGCCACCACACGCGGCCAGCCCCAGCACAGCAACGAGCAACACGGTCAGCAGCAGCCAGCGCGCTGGTGCGCGGTGACCCCATCGGTGAGTCTTGATCATTGACTATTTTCTCCCTGGTAAGTCGTTGAAGATGTAAAATAAGCTGTCGGCATTGTAACATAAGGTGATGCAGGACGTAAAACGTACTGCGTAAAACGGGCAATCCCAGGCTTTGGCCGATTTTTTGCCGAGATTAATCCCCGCAAAAATTTGGGACATACCTGCATAAAACGTACGGCGTAATGGATGGACCTACGTAGTACGCTTTACGTTTATCTCCCACAACATTTTTTATTTTGACGGTTGGCATAAATGCCGCTATACTTAGCGTCAGATGAACGAGCCATTGCGCAGTACTGTCTCCCGTTGCGCACCATCGCCTGTTCACTAGCCTTGAACCCCACATTTGAACTTCCATACTTTCAACCTGACATCTTTTGTGGAGGTTGCCCGCTTGCCCTATCTAGAGAGGAGGAATCTGCCAGCCTACCTAAAACTCGATGTGCCACGCCCTAGTTTCTCCATCCCTTTTACTTACCATCCAAAGGAGACAGTATCCTAATGTTTCGTTCTAAACATTATTCTTTTCTAATCGGCGTGCTTGTGATTGCCGCATTGGTCTTGACCGCGTGTCCAGCACCGGCCCCAGCCCCCGCCGCGCCTGCCGACGCGCCGGCGGCTGATGCAGCCGCAACCGAAGCCCCTGCCGAGGAAGCCCCTGCCGCGGATTCTGAGCGCGCCCAAACCGTCGTCTTCGACATCGACGGCGGCAAAGTCGTCGATCCCACCCTATGGAATCCGTTTGTGCCGGGCAACCGCCGTGACCACGGTTTCCATCAGGCCATTCTGGAGCCACTCTTCATCCTCAATTACCAGACGGGTGAATTCATCCCTTGGTTGGGTGAAAGCTTCGAGTCCAATGAAACCCAGGATGTCTGGACGCTCAAGCTCCGCCAGGGCATCGAGTGGAGTGACGGCGAGGCTCTCAATGCCGACGATGTCGTCTTCACCTACAGCACATTATTGCTGGGCGAAACCGGCGCAGAATTAGGCGGCGCATGGGCGCAAGAATGGATCAAGAGCGTCGAGAAGACCGACGATCTGACCATCGTTTTCAACCTAAACAAGCCCAATCCACGCTTCCAGCTTGATAATTTCTCGGTCAAGATCTGGGGTGGTGTCAGCATTATGCCCGAGCACATCTGGGCAGATCAGGATCCGCTGACCTTCAAGTTCTACGATGTGGAAAAGGGTTGGCCCGTTGGCACCGGACCTTATACGCTGGCCAACAACAATGCCGACGGCACCGAATTTATCTACGAACGCAATGACAATTGGTGGGGCGCCAAAACCGGCTGGATGCCATTGCCAGCGCCGAAGACGCTCAAGTGGATTTGGGCCGGACCGCCCGAAACCCGCGCTGCGTTGATGGCCAACAATGAAATCGACAGCCTGATGGACATCACCTTGGGCGCCTTGCAGGCCCTGCAAGTGGAAAACCCGAATGTGATTGCCTGGTACGAAGATCTGCCCAAAGCCTGGGTTCCGGATCCCTGCTCGCGCACCTTCGAGTTCAACCTGACCAAGGAACCTTGGAACGACGCCGAGATGCGCTGGGCAATCAACTATGCGATCGACCGCGACGCAATTGTTGAGTTTGCCTACGAAAACTCCACCTTCAAGAGCCGCCACTTCTTCCCTGCCTACCCACCGTTGGATGCACTGGTGGATAAGGCGATCGAAGCTGGCGTATGGGATGTTGATCAACTCTGGGAGCACAACCCGGACAAGGCGAAGGAGATCATCGAAGGCAAAGGCTATACGCTGAACGGTGATTACTACGAGAAAGACGGCGTGCAATTGACGCTGGACATCGCGACGCACGAAGCCTTCATCGAGAAGCAACGCATCGCGCAGACCGTGGTCGAGCAATTGCAGGCGTTGGGCATCAATGCCACTACCCGCAACGAAGCCGGCGGCGCCTGGGGTGAAAATTTCAATATGGGCAACTTCGAATCCCGCATGGGCTGGCAAACCTGCGGTTCGGTCAACGAGCCGTGGGCGTCGCTAGACACCTTCAACGTCCGCTGGCTAAAACCGGTGGGCGAGCGCGCCGACAATGACGCATGGCGCTGGAGCGGCGAAGCTGCCGAAAAGTATGGCGCTTTGGTCGACGAAATGGGTACATTGCCCATCGGCGATCCGAAAGTGGAAGAGCTTTTCATCCAAGCCATGGACATCTGGTTTGACGAGCTACCCGTGATTCCAATCACCCAGGCCAAGAAGATCATTCCGTTCAACACCACCTATTGGACGAACTGGCCAACCTCGGATAACGATTACTTCCACCCACCCACCTGGTGGCAAGGTACGCACTACATTATCCACAACCTGAAGCCGGCGGGACAGTAACGAAGTAGGTCAGTGGGACAGTAAATCAGTGGGCTAGTGAGTCAGTAAAACACTGCCTACTGTTTTACTGACTCACTGTCTCACTGTTTTACTGTCTCACTGTTTTACTGTCTCACTGTCTCACTGTCTCACTGTCTCACTGACTTTTACTACATGCTTGGCAATATCATGAACAGACTCCGCCACACCCTCAACATCTACCGCCGGCTAATCGGCGTGCAAATCCGCGCCCAGATGCAATATCGCGTCAGCTTCTGGTTGGAAGCTTTGTCGACTGGCATTACGCTTTCGATGTTCTTTGTGTCGCTGGCGCTTGTCTTCCAGCGCTTTGGCAACCTGGCCGGCTGGGTGCTGGGCGAGGTCGCTTTTTTGTGGGGCATGGTCGAAATTGCCTTTGGCGTGATGGATATGATCTTCAGCGGCTTTGATCCAACTTCCTTTGGGCAACGGGTGCGGCGTGGTACTTTTGATCAACTCTTATTGCGCCCTGTCAACATTACCGTCCAGGTATTGGGCGATGAGTTTATTTTGCGCCGGCTGGGTCGCATCTTGCAAGGCGTCTGCATCTTTGCCATCGCCCTGGGTCTGGCGGATATTCAGTGGACACTCGGCAAGGTGCTCTATCTGCCGTGTGTTCTAGTTGGTCTGATCTGTTTCTTTGGCGGGCTCTTTATCGCCGGGGCCACGATCACCTTCTGGACGGTCGATTCGATTGAGGCGATCAATATTCTCACCTATGGCGGCAGTGATATGATGTCTTATCCCATGCACATCTATCCAGATTGGCTGCGCCGCACCTTTACCTATATCGTACCGGCGATCTTTCTCAATTATTACCCGGCGCTCTATTTTCTCGACAAACCCGATCCATTTGGCTTTTGGCCTGTAATGCGTTTTGTCGCGCCGTTGGTCGGCATTGGGTTATTGTCCGCAGCGCTTGCCTTCTGGCGTTTCGGGATTGGGCATTACCAGAGCACGGGTACGTAGATGTTTCAAAGAAACAACGACTATGAATCGGTAGGAAGAAGAAGAGGTACGCGGATTTTCGCGGGTAAAAGCGGAAAAAAATGGGTTATAATACGCGGTTATACGCGCCAAAACCCCGAACCAAAACATTTTTTTTTTTTTATATCTAAGACAAAAAATAA
>JBBRVA010000855.1:0-3721 GCA_038247295.1 Caldilineales bacterium
ATCCGAACACACCGACGATTGATCCGGACGGGTCGTTGGCGTATGCTGGCACTGACAGCAATGCGGGTAAGCAGCCCAACGTGGTTGGCGCCGCTTATACGAATAACTTTGCCGGGGCTACGGCAACCGTACTTTATGCGATCGATTCGGACCTCGATATTTTGACCACCCAAGACCCACCCAATGCTGGCACCCTGAACACCGTGGGCAGCTTGCGGGTTGATGCGTCGGACGTTGTTGGTTTTGATATCTTTAGCGACGAAGATGGCAACAATGCACGCGCCGCCATTCGTCAGGGTAGCAATAATCAATCGCAGTTCTACACGGTAGATCTGACATCGGGCCGCGCACGCATGAAAAGCAAGGGCACCATCGGTGGTGGACAAATCATTCGCGATATTGCTATCGCCAGCAATCCATCCTAGTTATAGGGGGTGGTACCTGCGTTATCAGTCAACGGTTCTGATAGCTGCCGACGTAGGTATCGCAATTTCTTAGGGTTCATCAATCTATAACTTTGTGCTTGTCACCCTGTAAGGGTCTATTTTCGTCTGGCAAAACAGACCCTTACAGGGTGACAGCAGCGTCCTTTGTTCTTTTACGAACCCTTACGCTTACTTGTGTACCAATTCAAAAGCCCCAGGCCAATGCCTGGGGCTTCGTCGTGTGGCGGAGAGGGAGAGATTTGAACTCTCGAGGGGGTTACCCTACTCGTTTTCGAGACGAGCGCACTAGGCCGGACTATGCGACCTCTCCAGTTAATTTATAAGATTGGTTGATATCTTATCATACCTATCGATAAATATGCAATTTTAGGGAAACGGGAAACAGGAGACGACAACACCCTAATCCCGTTTCCCGTTTCCCGTTTCCCTATGCTATAATGTTCTAACAACTGTATAAACCGGGGAGCTTGGAAGTGCCAGGCTGAGAGGAGGGCTGTTCTGCCTTCGACCCGCATACCTGATCTGGGTAATGCCAGCGGAGGAATTTGAAGTCACATTTTCTTGCTATGGCCTTACCCGCAATGGGTAAGGTTTTTTATTTGGCTCTTACACAGCCTAATTGAAGGAGGAAAATTGTGAATAAACGTAATTTGTTTGGTTTTTTGCTGAGTTTATGGTTGTTGGTGGCGTGCGCACCCATTGCGCCCACCCAAGAGGAAGCTGGTGCTGCGGCCGCGCCGGCCACGTTGGTTATCGCCAGCCATGATTCATTTGCGGTCAGTGAAGCCCTGGTCACCCAATTTGAAACAGAAAATAATGTCACGCTGCAATTCCTCACCTTGGGTGATGCTGGCGAAGCGCTGAATAAGATCATTCTGAGCAAAGATGTGCCGTTGGCCGATCTTTTCTTTGGCGTCGACAATACCTTTTTGAGCCGCGCCTTGACCGCCGATATCTTCGAGCCCTATGCATCGCCCCGCTTGGCGGAAATTCCTGCCGAACTGAAGCTGGACCCAGAAAATCGGCTCTTGCCGGTGGATGTTGGCTATGTTAACATCAACGCCGATCAGCAATGGTTTGCCGACCAGGGCATTCCCCTGCCGCAAACGTTGGCCGATCTAGCGGATCCCGCCTATAAAGATCTGCTGGTTGTGCCGAATCCGGCCACATCCTCTCCTGGGCTGGCCTTTCTGTTGGCGACGATTAGTACCTTTGGCGAAGAAGAATATCTGGCTTATTGGGCCGATCTGCGCGCAAACGGTGTATTGGTGACCAGTGGCTGGTCAGAAGCGTACTATGATCATTTCACGGTTGGCTCGGCTGGCGCAGGCGACCGGCCGCTCGTGGTTAGCTATACCAGCAGCCCGCCTGCTGATGTGGTCTTTGCCAGCGACGGGCGCACGGAACCCGCCAGTGTAAACGTCAATCCGCCCGGTGGCGTCTTCCAGCAGATTGAGTTTGTGGGCATTCTGAAGGGCACGCAGCAACTTGAGCTAGCCCAAAAGTGGGTCGACTTTATGCTCAGCCAGACCTTCCAAGCGGAAATGCCGCTCCAAATGTACGTCTACCCAGCGGTGACTGATGCTGAACTGCCCGAACTCTTTGTCCAGTTTGCCGAGCAGCCGACGGAAGTTGCCCAAATCGATGCGAACACGATCGACGCTAACCGCGAAACCTGGATCGCGGCGTGGACGGACGTAATGCTGCGCTGAAATTGAGTAGGGGAGTAGAGGGGGAGGGGAGTGGAGCGTGGAGATTTACACCCCTACTCCCCCACACCCCTACTTTCTTACTTCCTATGCCAAAACTAACCCGCCTTCACCCATTCCAAATTCTCTACCTCCTACCGCTGCTCTTTTTGGCGGTCTTTTTTGTCTACCCATTGGTCAGTATCTTGCGGGTCAGTCTAGCGCCGGCTGGGGTGTGGAATCTGGCCGGGTTCGGGCAAATCGTGCGCGATCCTGCGTTGTGGCAAGTCTTGTGGTTTACCACCTGGCAGGCGATAGCGTCTACCGTGCTGACCCTGATCCTGGGGCTCCCAGCGGCCTATATCTTTGCGCGCTACGAATTCCCGGGCAAAACGTTGCTGCGTGCATTGACCACAATTCCCTTTGTTATGCCCACCGTTGTCGTGGCCTCGGCCTTTGTCGCCTTGATCGGTGATAACGGCCTGCTTAACCGCTGGTTGCAAGTGGCATTTAACCGCGCAACACCACCGATCCAGTTGCTGCAAACTGTCTGGATCATTCTGATTGCCCATGCCTTTTACAATATCACCGTGATCATCCGCACCGTGGGCGGCTTTTGGGCCAATCTCAACCCGCGCCTGGACGAAGCCGCGGCGGTGTTGGGCGCCTCAGCGCGCCGCCGTTTTTGGGAAGTGACCCTACCCTTGTTGCTGCCCAGTATTGTGGCGGCGGCGCTGCTTGTCTTTCTCTTCTGCTTTACCAGCTTTGGCGTCATCTTGATCTTGGGCGGGCTACGTTTTGCCACGCTCGAAGTCGAAATTTATCGGCAGGCGGTCAATCTCTTTAATCTGCCTGTGGCCGCCTGGCTTAGTCTGATTCAGATTGGACTGACTTTGATCGTGATGGCCATTTACACCCGCTTGCAAGCGCGTAACACCCTGCCCTTGGAGATGCAACCAGCGCAGCAGACGACGCGCCGGCCGAGTACTCACCGCGAGCGTTGGCTGATTGGCCTTGCCTTGCTCCTGTTACTGCTATTTTTGGTCGCGCCACTGTTGGCGCTAGTTTGGCGTAGCTTTACCCTGGGCAGCGAAGGTCTGACGGTGCGCTATTACCAGGAATTGGCCGTCAACCGTCGCCAGAGTGCGTTTTTTGGCGCGCCATTGTTGGCGATTCGTAACTCGTTGCTCTTTGCCAGCACTGCGACCGTGATCAGCGTGCTGCTGGGCATTATCAGCGCCTATCTGCTCGCCCGGCCGCGCACCTGGTGGACGGTGCTGCTCGATCCGCTCTTTCCGCTGCCGCTCGGGACATCGGCGGTGACGCTGGGCTTTGGCTATCTGTTGGCGATGGGCGCCTGGCGCACGTCGCCGCTGTTGATCCCAATGGCGCATACGTTGATCGCCTTTCCCTTTGTCGTGCGCACCTTGTTACCAGCTCTGCGCAGTCTGGATCCGCGCCTGCGCGAAGCGGCCGCTGTTTTGGGCGCGTCACCCGTGCGCACGTGGATCGAGGTTGATGCACCGCTGCTTTTTCGGGCCGCGTTGGTGGGGGCTACGTTTGCTTTTACGATCAGCCTGGGCGAAT
>JBBRVA010000856.1:0-3720 GCA_038247295.1 Caldilineales bacterium
CGCGGCTTGTTGAATTCCTCGCGGGTGTGGGCATGGCCCGGCTCCACCCCGTCGGTGGAGTTGATGTCGGCCCCCAGATCCACCTTGAGATGCTGAAGCGCGGCGCCATAACCGGGCTTAAAAAGATAATCCAGAATCTGTGAGCGTTGGGGCTCGGGATAGTTGATCAGCAGGCGCGAGGACGCCCCGGCGCTTTGGCCGCCGAGGCCGTCGAAGCGCAGGCCGGGCGAAGACAGATCGATCCGAATGTGTTGCGTGGGAAGCTCGACCGCCCAGGCTGCGTTTCCGTATGCCAGAACCCAAACCGTCAACGCGGCGACCAGAATTCTCAGTCTGATTTGAAGGTCCTTGGGAAACAGTTTCTTGACGGTGTCGCTCATGATCGTTCTTCCCCTTTGAATTTATAGTGGGTGTCTGAAATATATACCACGAATAAACACTACCGGGCGATGCCATTGACTATGCCACGTTTCTCAGGATCATAAACCTCATCGGGTTTAGTTGTGGCAGCCGGAGCGGCCGTGGTGGCCAGCGGACGCACCGAAAAGTTGTCAAAGCGGGCGTAGTTCCACCCACTGCCCAAACCGACCCGGCCCTTGGGGTGCGTCTTATCGCTGAGCTGCGCGAGTTGTTTGTCGTCAATCAGGGCCGTGATCTGCTCGCCTTCAAAGCGCAGTTTCATGGCGCGCCACTGCTGCGGCGCAACCGGCGTGGTGCCTGAGGTCAACACGGTGTCGTCGACGCACAAACGCCAGTCGCCGGCATGATCAGCTTCCAGGCGGTAGCCACGCGCCTTGCGCTGGTCACGCGTGTAGGCATAGAACCGGCCATAGAGCGTCACCGTGCCGGTGGTCTCGATCAACGCATCCATGCTCACTTCATAATTGGTCCACTCCAGGTCGCCCAGGTAGATGTAAGGATGGGGCGTGGGCTCATCCCACTGCCAGCCCAACTCCGGCACCATCTGCCGCAGGCAACGCCCTTGCCCGTTGCCGTCTGGGGCGCCTTCAAACGAGCCGGCGTAATTGTGGAAATATTTGGGCAACTGGCTATCGGCCAATTGATCAAAATTGTCGCTGTAGGGCAGCGGGAAGGGCTTGTCAGGAGGCGGAGGAATATCGCCTTTGCTTTGGCCGGTGGTGGTGGTCAGCGAATAAATGGACTCCGGATCGAGCAGCATGCTGAACTCACCATCTTTAGGAATCACCTGTCCAATGCGTTCGAACCACTGCTTCTCGTTCGTGCGCCAAAGGTGGACCGGCGCGTCAGTGCGCAGTCCGCCGGCCAACCGCACCGTGATCGTCTGGCTGGTCTTGGTGTCCATCGTTTCAATAATCATGCTCCAGTCGCCCGCGGGGTCAGGCTTTTTTAAACTGACAAACGAGCCACCACATCCCAGGTAGCCGCAGCCCGAATCCAGATACTGCCAACCGGGCTGGGCGAACTGCGTGGTGTGGGCCGTGGCCCACACCGCCGCCTCCATCAGGTAGTAACCACTCCAGGGGGTATTGGCCGTCATGAACCCGGCGTGGGGAATGTTGATCGGGTTGGAATAATACGAAGTCCACGGCGCCCAGATGATCGTGCTGGTCATTTTTCCAGTAACGTAGTTGCGATTGTAGCTTTTGGCCAACTTGGGCACGCCGCGCCAATCGCCATGCCAGGGGCCATCCTCGCTGGACCAGAGCGGCTTGCCGCTTTGCTTGGCCGCCAAGGTCGAACTGTAAAGTTGGTTCTTGTTGACGTAACCAGGATAGTGCGCCCCCAGCACGGCCACGGCGGCGTTCAGTTCGGGGTCTTGCTCCAGCTCGCGCGTGATGCGCCACGGATCGAGGACGATGTCGGAGGCGACGACTTTGACCATGGGCAATTCACCCTTATCGAGGGTCCGCCGCAAGAGTTTGATGAAGTTGGCGTCGTGCAGTTGTTCGTTCCACAAGCCGACGTAGTTGATGTCCAACCCATAGTAGCGCTTCATCCCCTTGATCCAGGCAACGTAATAATCGGCGTTGTCTTGGGAGTAAATCTGTTTGGGGCCGACCCAGCCCGGCACGCCACATTCGATGCCGCTGAGCACGATATCTGGGCGGCGCTTTTTGGCTTCCGTCATGATCCAGCTCTCAAAGCCGCGGTCAAAGTATTCTTTCTTTGGATTTTCGCATTCCTCACGGGTATGGGCGAAACTGGGCGTGGAGCCACAGGTGCACACGATGTCGCCGCCGATCTCGATCTTGTAATGGTGCACCGCCGCGCCAAAGTTGGGCTTGAACATCAGATCGAGCAGGTGGCCGCGCTGGGGCTCGGGATAATCCATCAGCAACTTGCTGGTCAGCCCGCCGCTTTGCGCGCCGATGCCTTCAAAGACACGCCCGGGGCTGTTGCCATCAACAGTGATATCCTGGGCATAAAGACGATGCGGGTCTTTGATGCCAAACAGATGCGCGGCCGGCTCGACATCATTATGCCCGACAACAGCCGCTATTTTCTCTTGCTCCGTTCCGGCGACACAATGCGGCACAGTCCAGGCGATCAAGATCAAAAACGCCAAGCAATGCCGCATTGACAAGAAAAGTCTCTTCTTTTTGTTATCCATGAAATGCCACCAATCCTTCCCGTGATCCAATCTTTGTTTTATGATCCACTTTTAACGGGGACCAGCACCACCAAACGCAGGGTCAAGCCGACCTTGCTTCCTTCTGCGGGCTTGATCAGCCTAACATGGGCAGAGACTCTTTGCTCCTTTATCTGCTGCTCACCAGGTGACTTTCAGCACATCGACATTAGCGGTGAGCAAGGCGTCAGGCACAACTATCGAAGCGGTTTTTTTCATCATTCCGTTCCTTTGGAAACTAAGACGTCAAAGCGTATTGAATTGCCGTATCAAACAGCGCCACGGTGTTTTCCGGCGGCACGCCGGGCTTGATGTGGTGGTCGGGGCCGCAGATATACCCGCCACCCTCGCCCAGCACTCCGATCACGCGCCGCACTTCCTCGCGCACCTCGTCGGCCTTCACAAAGGGAAGGCTCTGCGTGTTGATGCCGCCCATGAAGGTGATGTGTTTGCCATACTCGCGCTTGAGCTGCTCGGGGCTGATCGGCAGGGTATGAAGCTGAACGGTCTCCCAGACGTCCATCCCGGCGTCGATCAGGTCGGGCAGCGTCTCGCTGATGTCCCCGCAGGAATGAAACCAGATATATTTGCCATGCTGCTTGCCCAACTCGAACAGCCGGCGGTAGTGGGGCAGAAAGTGACGGCGCCACATCTCGGGCGAGACGATCGAGCCGCGCTGGCTGGCGTAATCGTCGGCCAGACTGAGGATCGGCATGTCATCGCCACAGGCTTCGATCAGGCGGCGGCAGACCTCATAGGTAATATCCGTGGTGATCGTCATCGCCGCGTCGAAAACCTCGGGCTGCATGCAGAGTTTCATCAGCGCAGGCTCCATGCCCATCAGCTCAAAGACGCGGTTGGAAATCGGCATCCAATAAGGTCCGCGCACGGCATAATGCTGCGACAGCTCGCGTGCCTGGGCTGCCAGGGCCGCGTAGCCGAACTTGGCCGGGTCGGGCCAGTATGGGTAATCCTCGACCTCCTTGATTGTCTGGGCGTCGGCCAGCGGGTAAACGTGGGCTGTGCCGTAGTCCTGCTCGGTGGGTGCCCCCCACTCATTGCGCGGCTGGCCGAATTCATCGGGAGGGCACGGATCGGCGTAGGTTCTC
>JBBRVA010000857.1:0-3718 GCA_038247295.1 Caldilineales bacterium
GTGGATTTCCAGGGTCTGTTATCGTTGATTGAAAATTGTGTTGCCATGTGAATTCCTTATTTGCCTGTCTTTTCATTTTCTATTACCGCTGCAGCAATAAACCAGCCGATAAAAACGCCACCCAGTGCGCCAAGCCCCACACCAAGAAGCGGGTTTCCAAGTACGGGGCCGAAAAAGATGCCAAATGTGCTACCGACGAGCAGTCCGAGCAAGATGAATAAACCGAATTTTTTGTTCATGATTTTCTCCGTGTGAACGTGTTTTGATTACCGTCATAGTTTATGCTCGAAGGCAGGGTTTGTCCCCAGTGTACACCGAAATGGGTGGGGTTTCCTTAGGTAGCAGGGCAGGGTAATCCCTGGCCAGTTGGTCAGGATTTTTGCGCGCGGGGTGGACAGGCGACGAATGGGAGCAACACTTTACCGAATTGTGTAATCCTAAAAGCTGACGAAATACTTACTCTTCGATCAAAAAGTCACTTAATTTACTAATTTAGTTGATTTTACTTAATTCGTATACTAAAATCGATTAAGTTTTATGGTCTATAAAATTACATTTTTCTTACTATTTGTCACTTACTCATTTGATGTCACAAATTACTAGCATCAATACTTTGTAAAAAGGCGTTTTGGTCTTTGCAACCGGCCTCTGCACTCCACACCAATTCCACTACATTGATTGCCTCAATTGCCAAACATGCTTGGCACGGGTCGCAAAGCACGCACGGTTAAGCCTGACGCCATACACCTAACAATAGGCAAAATATGCGATGACATTGTCATTGCACTGAACTATACTAAGTCAAATAGATGAGCTTGCTATAAAGGAAGCATATATGAATTTTTTACAAACATTTCAGATTAATGCACCAACGGTGGTTTCTGAAATTTTTGACGACGAAGTTGTGATCATTAACATGGATAGCGGCTCTTATTACAGCCTCGACCAGAGCGGTACGTCGCTTTGGCAGCAGTTGCAACAAGGGGCAACCGTAAGCGAGCTGATCGCCAAAGTCGCGATGGTTTACGCGGTTGCGCCGAGTGAGGTGACGCCAGCCGTAGAACAATTCATCGCGCAATTGGCACAAGAGCAATTGATCGTGCCGCTGACAAGGCCAATCGAGTCACAAGCGTTCCACGCGGCGAAAACGAAGACACTGTTCAAGCACACGCACCAAGGCCAATTTATAGCACCAGCCCTGAACAAGTATACAGACATGCAAGATCTGCTGCTGCTTGATCCCATTCATGACGTTGTCGAAACTGGTTGGCCGCATGTCAATTCACACTGAGCGCTTGCCTTTCGAGCTAGACCAGGCAACCGCACTACTAGTTGGCGTTCGTTACACGCCCTCGATCACCTTGCTTGACTTATGGTCAACCGTGAGCGGCGCTTTTCAACAAGCGGCCCACGTTGCCCCTCACACATACAATCACTTTTACCGGATTGATGGCAATGTGGTCTGCTTACGGTTTGCCGGTAGCGCGTTGATCGCTGGGGTAACCCCAGCACTGGCCCATTTGGCGATAGCACCACACCCGACTCCGGCGTTGACCGTCAACCTATGGGACAGTGCAACGACAGGGGCAACACTGCCGCCTTTGCCGGCAACCATGCAGCAGCCGTTGCTGGCGCGGTCAACGACAATTATACTTACCCAATAACGACAATTACATTTGCCCAATGGTGAGGCAGAGCCGCTAAACTAACCAGCAAAAAAAAGCTGGAGGAGTAGATGGTCTGCACGGATGCACAAGTGAGGCGAATGATGAAAGAACGAGAAGCAGGCAAGAGTCAGGAACAGGCAGCCGTGAAGGCGAATGTGAAAAGCCGCAAGACAGTGGGGAAGTATGAGAAGCTAGGCAAGCTGCCGAGTGAATTGAAAGTGCCGCGGCGGTGGCGCACGCGGCGTGACCCGTTTGGGGAGGATTGGCCGGTCGTGGAAGGGATGTTGGCGACGAATCCAGGGTTAGAAGCGAAGACGTTGTTTGAATGGTTATGTGAGCAACAGCCCGGAAAGTACGAAGCGAGCCAGGTGCGCACCTTGCAGCGACGGGTGGCGGCATGGCGTGCACTGAATCTAAGCAAAGTGGCCAGTCTGGCACAGGAGCGCAGAGCCGGCGAGTTAATGCAAACAGATGGGACGTGGCTGAGCGAATTAGGGGTGACGATCGACGGGTGCGCCTTCAAACACATTTTGATTCACAGTGTCTTGCCCTACTCGAACTGGGAGTGGGGGTACGTGGCGCAGAGTGAGTCGGTGCTGGCGGTACGTGAGGCCATCCAACGCAGCCTGCGAAAACTGGGGTATGCGCCGGCTTATCACCAGACGGATAATTCCACGGCGGCGACCTATCATCTCAATGGGCAAGCGGAGATGGCTGGTGAAGAACGAACGTATCACCCCTTATATCTAGAGTTATTGAGCTATTATGGCATGAAGCCGCGGCGGACGCATGTGCGTTCGCCCGACGAAAACGGCGATGTGGAAGCCTCGAATGGCGGTCTCAAGCGTGCGCTACGCCAACAACTGCTGTTGCGGGGCAGTCCTGATTTTGCGGGGGTAGCGGCGTATGAAGCGTTCGTCTATGGCGTGATGGAGCAGCGAAATCGCGGCCGTCAAGTGCGTGTGCAGGAAGAAGTAGCCGTGATGAAGCGCATCACGCAAGCGGCGTTAGCCAGCTATCGCGAACGCCGACTCAAAGTGAGTGCGGGGAGTTTGATTCTGATTCAAACCAATCTCTACTCGGTGCCCACATCGCTGATTGGGCAGATCGTGACGGTGCGCCAATATGAATGGCAAGTGGAAGTTACCTACCAACAACAATTGATCCAAACCATGCCGCGCTTGCTGGGGCGCAGTCAACAGCACATTAACTATCGTCATCTGGTGGAAAGTTTGTTGCGCAAGCCAGGCGGTTTTCGTCATTATCGCTACCAACCGGCACTGTTTCCGCAGCTTGTGTTTCGCCAGTGCTGGGACCAGTTCAGCGCCTGGTATGGGGAACATAAGGCCGACTTGAGCTACCTACGCATCTTGCGTCTGGCTGCACAGGAGATGGAATGTGAAGTGGCAATGGCCCTGACGTTGTTGTTGGAACCAGGGGTGCGCTTTGACGAAGGCGATGTCGCGGCGTTAGTGCAAACAAAGACCACTCCCGTTCCACCGCCGGAAGCGAAGGCTGTAGCGAGGTACGAGCGAAAGCCGAAGCTGTAGGCGGTCGAGTGAGCTTAGTCGTTCGGCAACGGTTGGGGAGTTTGAATTACTGCGGAATTGGATTCACGCCAAAAAGACCAACGTATCAAAGATGACTCAATATGTTGACAATCATTCCATTTGGATCAATGACAAAGAAACGGCGAACGCCCCAAGGCTCATTAGTAAGCGGATAAACAATCGAGATGCCCAACGCGACAGCTTTGGCATGAGCTTCGTCAACATCGGAAACCTCGACGCTTATGTTTGGGTAAGGTACGTTCGATTCTTCTTCGAGCAGAACGCTGAGTTGAGCAATAGGATTGTCGTGCGCGGCGAAAGTGATGATTTCGTCTCTTTCCATGACAGCCTCCATGCCCAAAAAGTCCACATAAAACACAATACTCTGCTTGGGCGCATCAGATTGCAAATTTGCAACGATTCGTTTGATGTTCATGGAATCTCCTATACGACGAATTATTATTGTAGCAATTTCTGCAGCACCGCGCGCCGCCGCCGAAC
>JBBRVA010000858.1:0-3712 GCA_038247295.1 Caldilineales bacterium
AATTGTATCACCGTTGACCTGGCCGTAGAGTTTGGCGGCATATTGCCCAGCCAGGCCCTGACGGCGGCGACGCAGTTGTTCACGTTTTTCTTTGTCGGTGATCTGCTCCGGCTCTTCCTCTGCTAGATCCGCCGAGTAACCGTTGTGGCCAAAACCGATCCCAGAAATGCCGTCGAGCGTTACACCGTGGTAGAGCAGACGTGGCCCATCGCTGCCACCACCATCCAGCGCTGGCTCCGTTTCTACCTCCGCGGTTGCTTCGGCCAGGCGCACCACGCGGTCGGCCTCATCACGCTTGGTATTGACATAGCGACGCATGGCCAGGTCGTTCATGCCAAAGATCCACGCCGTCTGCTCAATTTGCGGGCGATTGGGCAGGACACGGCCGGCGCGCATGGTAAATTGGTCGAGCCAGTTGTATTCACGCACGCCATTCAAGACGGCAGCCACGGCGATTGGCTTGTAGTCGTAGCCCACATGCGCCATGCCAACGGTAACTAACATATCGCGCCCACCGTTCTTAAAAGTGCGTAGATTACTGTGGGCCTGGCTGTCGTCCGAAACGGCCAACAAACACCGTGCACCGAGTGACTGAAAATATTCCATGACCTGACGCGCATGTTCCTGATTGGCGCAGCCGGCAATGCCACAGTAGTGTGGCCACGCCTCCTGGAGTTCCTTGACCTTCTCGTAGGCATGGCGGGCGGCCGTTTCCCAAAACTGCGGATCGGTGGCGACTTTGGTTAACTGTTGGGCCGTATAGCGCAGTTCTACCTCTTCCGTGCGGTAATAGGCGACGCCGTTACGTTGGCGGCGGCGCGTTTGTGAAAGCGTACCATCGAACAAAGTGGCATCAAAAGGGCGTAGGAAGCCCTGCGCAACGCCGTCACCGTAGGTCACTTGTACATCCGCTTCAATGCGTCCTTGTTCGTCGTATTCGGCAAAGACAATCGGATTTTCATCGGCACGGTAGGGTGTACCAGTCATCACCAGTTTGAACGAGGCGTGTTCACCTAGTTGGGTCAAAAGTTTGGCGGCCTGGGTGGTGTCGCCGCTGCCATGCAACTTCTCGCCCAAATAATGGGCTTCATCGCAGACAATCGCCAGCCGCCCAGCATGTTTACGCGCAAAACGGCGGTGGACGGCTGGATCGGCACACAGCGATTGATAGCTGGTAATATAGCCAAAGGCGCGCAAGCTGTCGATGCTCTCGTTCTCGCGGTGGACAATCGAACCCATTGCCCCCGGCTGAAAGTGGGCACGCACACCTTTCCAGTCCAGCTCGAACTGGCTACACAGACCCAGGCGCGGGGTAAAGACCACCGCCGCGTCGATCCGGCCGGCCTTGCGCAGGGCATCGAGCACAGCCAGGGCCAGAATTGTCTTGCCACCGCCGGGTGGAATGACGGCAGTCAAGGTTCCACCAGGCGCTTTAGAAAGGGCGGCTTTGACCGCCTCTAATTGATGTTGACGTAGGATAAAAGATTGCATTGCTTGTTACACTGAGTGAATAACGGATAATGATAGATGACCAACGACGAATAACGCGCCCAATGGGCACCCGCCAACGACCAATGACAAGGGATGATTGCCAGTTGTCCTGATTGATGGCCGCACGCTATAAAACCGCATTTAAGCGAATAATGCAAATTCCGAACGAGAAGAAGCACTTGCGAAACGCGCTCGGCCAAGCTAACGAATTAGCCTGGCCGAGTGCACAATTATGGGGGTACAAAACGGTAATGCTTATTCAGTCACTGTGTCCGTCGTGGTAAGCTCATCTGTCGAGGTCACGGTTGGCGTCGTGGTGATTTCGTCCGTAGCGGTTATCATGGGTGTATCGGTGATTGCCGCGGTCGAGGTGATAATATCACTATCACCGACGGTGGTCTCTTTATCACTAGCAAAGGCCGAATTCAATCCGTCGGCGGCCAAGGCCACGGCATCTTGTGCTTCATCTAGCACCGCGCCCATGCCAAAGAATTCATGCGTAACACCGGTAAAGTTTTGATAAACAACGGACACACCGGCGGCTTCCAGGCGGCGGGCATACGCTTCGCCTTCACTGCGCAAGGGGTCAATCTCGGCGGTGATCAGCGTCGTCGGCGGCAGACCAGCCAGATCATCGACGAGCAAAGGAGAGGCGTAGGGGCTGAAGCCATCGGCCGGATCGGCCAAGTAGCGTGCGACAAACCATTCTAACAAAGGCAAGTTGAGCGGCACGGCATTGGCGTAGGTTTCGTACGAAGGGGTTTGCGTCGAGACTAACTGCGTCACCGGGTAGACCAGGACCTGATAAACAGGCAATGGATCACCACGCTGCAAGGCAAGCAGCGAAACGGTGGCAGCCAGATTGCCACCCGCGCTCTCACCAGCGACGGCGACACGCGCGGCATCGCCATTGATGGACTCTGCATTCTCCAGCACCCACAGATAGGCGTCGTATGCATCTTCGACCGCGGCTGGGAAGGGGAATTCAGGCGCTTGGCGATAGGCCACCGAGACAACGATTGCTTCGGCCGCATTGGTCAGGGCGCGCGCCGAGGCGTCGTATTTATCCAGGTTGGCAATTACCCAGCCACCGCCGTGGAAGTAGACGACGACCGGGAAAGGCCCATCACCTTCCGGTGTATAAACACGGGCCAGAATATCATCCGCACCACTCAGGCTTGGCATCAAGACGTGGGCAATATCACCAACCGCTTCTGGGGCAACAGTTTCGCCTTGCTCGGCCAGTAAAGCGGCGACGGCGTCACCTGGCAGCGGGACTTCGCGGGCATTGCGCGCCGACAGATCACTGATTGGTGGCGCTTCAAAGGCGGCCAACTGCTCCAACACATCGATCATTGTTGCGTTCGGCTCGGCCAGCGGCACTTCGCCGCTGACGCCATCGGTTGCCGTGACGCCTAGTGCAGCCGTAATATCCAAAGTGGCGGGCAGATCGACACTGGTCAAGATGCCTAATGTATCTTCAGTTGCATCAACATTTGGCTCCAAATCAAGTGACGCATCCGCCGTAGTGGTTGGTTCGGCGGTAGCGGTCAGCGCTGTTGTGGCAGTTAATTCGGTCGTGTCAGTTAACTCGGTCGTATCAGTGAATTCAGCGGTATCGGTTAGCACGAGGGTATCAGTCAACGCTTCCGTATTCGTTGTGGCAACCGTGTCTGTGATCGGCGTTGCCTGCGCCGCATCAGTTTCCACCGCGCCATCGGTTACCGTCAACGTCAGATCCATGCCCTGTGCGGCATAATCGCTAATCGGCGAGTAAACCCGATACTCCCCGGGAAGCAGGTCTAGCTCCAGAATTTGGACCTGGTCAGGTGGGAAGTCGTTGGCAAAGCCATCTACGATGCCTTCGCCTTCAATGCGAAAGTTGTGGTCTAGGCTGCCGTTGTTCCTTACATTAAACGTTGTTGGTCCGGATGGTAGGGTGGTGGGCATCTGAATCTCCCATTCAACCAAGGAGACCTCGACTACATTGCGCTCATCTTGGGCCAGGGCCGTTGGCAATGGTCGTAACAAGCCCATCCCAAGCGCCAGCACCAGACAGCTCGCCAGGGCACCGATCGCGACACGCGCGCTTGCTTTTTTCATCATTGCATCCTCCGTAGGCAGAAATTTGGTAATTTTTGACTTTGCAAGCGCCTTCTTACTCAGGTAAAGGCTTGCAGCAGCCACTCAATAGAGATTAGATGGAAGTAACGCAAGTCAA
>JBBRVA010000859.1:0-3707 GCA_038247295.1 Caldilineales bacterium
CGCGCCACTGTGCAAGAGAAGAGCGGCTTGGATATGAGTGTCTACGCCGAGTTGATGGCCGATTTACAGCGCCAGGGCCTGGTCGAGAAAACTGGCGTCAAACACCTGATCTACGAAAATGTGGCCGAGGTTGATACGACGGTGGCTGGGCTGGTCGTAGATGGGCAGCGGGTGCAAGAGGCCCACGTTGGCACCCGCGTTGAGCTTGTCTTGCCCGAAACGCCCTTCTACGCCGAAAGCGGCGGTCAAGTAGGTGACACGGGCGAGATTTACTATTTTCCAGAAGACATGGACGTTCCCGTCTGGACGGTGGAAATCACCGACACACGGCGGCGCCTGCCCGGCCTGATCGTACACATTGGCACGGTCGTGGAAGGCACTGTACGGGCGGGCGACGAAGCGCATGCGGCCATCGACACCGAGCGGCGTTGGGACATTATGCGCAACCATACGGGGACGCATGTATTGCACGCCGTGTTGCGTGAACAATTAGGCACCCACGCCCATCAGGCTGGTTCGCTCGTTGCGCCCAATCGGTTGCGCTTCGACTTTACACATACGCAGCCGATTGGTAAAGCCGAACTGCTGGAGATGGAACGCCGCGCCAATGAAATTGTCTTGACCAATTACCGCGTCAACACACGCTGGACCAGTTACAAGCGCGCGGTCCAAGAAGGGGCGATGGCCCTTTTTGGCGAAAAATATGGCGATGAAGTGCGCGTCGTCAGCTTTGGCGAGGATACGTCTGAAGAACACGCGGTGAGCATGGAACTTTGCGGTGGCACGCACGTTGATAGTACGGCGGAGATTGGCAGTTTCCGCATTGTGAGCGAAAGCAGTGTGGCCGCCGGTATTCGTCGCATCGAAGCGGTGACGGGGCGGGGCGCCGAGGAATTGATCGAAGAGCGCATGGCCCTACTCGACCGTTCGGCGGCTCGGCTTCACACCAAACCGGCCGACCTAGAAGGGGCGCTGGCGCAATTGCAGGCAGAAAATCAGCAATTGCAAAAGGAACTGGCGCAACTGCGTCAAAAACTGGCCCAGCAAGAGACTCAATCTCTGCTCAACCAGGCCGTGCAAGTCGATGGCTTCTCGGTCCTGTCAACCCCGGTCAATGTAACCGATGTCGAAACCCTGCGGCAGATGAGTGATTGGTTCCGCGATCGCTTGGGCAGCAGTGTTGTCGTTGTCGGTTCGGTGATCAATGAGAAGCCGATGCTGATTGCGGCGGTGACGCCAGACTTGATCAACCGCGGCATGCATGCGGGTAATCTGGTGCGCGACATTGCCAAGATTATCGGCGGCAGCGGCGGTGGTCGACCCAATATGGCCCAAGCCGGCGGCAAAGATAGCGATAAACTCCCCGCCGCGCTAGCGCAAGTCTCCGGCTGGGTGAAGCAGAACCTGAAGTGATCTACGATTTACGATTTTTGGTTTACGAAATAGCTCGTCAACGATGTTGTTTCGTAAATCAAAAATCGTAAATCGTAAATCGTAAATCAACTATGACACAAATTCTCCAAATCGATCCCGCAGCCACCATCGAAGCGGTGCGCCGTCAATTGGCTGGCATCCGCAACGACCGCGTGGCGTTAGATTTACCTGAGGGCTGGGCAGAACTAGATAACATGGCCCGTATGCGGCTGGTTCAACGCCAAGCGCAGATTCAGCGCTGCCATCTGGGCATTATTACGCGCAACGAGCCGACCCGCAAAGCCGCTCAACAGCTGGGCATTCCGGTCTTTCTGCACGGTGACGAAGCTGAACACCGTGCCTGGCGCATGCGCCCGCCGCTACCTTTGATCCATCCCCGCAACCCCGCGGCAGGTCTACCCGATGCACCCTGGGCACGGCGCGAAACGATCGTGGGTGAGATGGCACAGCCCGCCGCCCACTTAACACGCCAGCGTCGCATCACAACCGCGCAGCGCGATCGGCTGCCCTTGCCTTTTTGGATGCGCACCCTCAGCATTGTTGCAGTTGGTAGCCTGATTGTGCTCTTTCTAGCGCTCTTTGCCCTCTACGTCTTGCCGGCAGCGACGATTACGCTGGCGCCGGGGCGCAAACCGGTAACGGCGCTTGTTCAATTGACGGCCAATCCAAGCTTGACCGAGCCAGATTTAGAGATCAATTTGTTACCTGCGCGGCTGATCGAAACGGCGGTCGAAGAGCAGGGTACCATAATCACGACTGGCTTTCAACAAAAACCAGTGGACAAAGCGACGGGCACCGTAGTTTTTAGCAACCTGGGTACTACCGCCGTGAACATTCCGCTCGGTTCGACCGTCAGCACAAGCACCGGGAATCCGATCTTATTTCGCACTACGCAAGCTTCCGGTTTAGAGGCCAGTGTTGGCGCACGAGCGAGCGTACCAATTGAAGCGGTAGAGCCAGGCATTGAAGGCAATGTCACAGCCAACCAGATCGGTACGGTAGAAGGCGCGCTGCGTTTTCAAGTGCGGGTTAGTAATCCAGATGGCACGTTTGGCGGTGGTTCGCAACAAGCACGCGTCGTCACCCAAGCGGATCGCGACAACCTTTTTGCCGAGTTGCAAACCCGTATCGAAGCCAAAGCCTACGAAGCGTTGCAAGCTGAACTACAGCCTGGTGAATGGTTGCCGCCCGAGTCGGTGCAGACCTTTGTCGAATTGCCGGCATTCAGCCATTTTAATGACGAAGAGACAGATGAATTGCAGCTAACGTTGCGTTCTCAGGTGCAGGGAGTGGCAGTCGACGAAGCATCAACGCGCGTCGTGCTCTTTGATGCTGTACAGCGCGATATCCCGGCCCAGGGTAAATTAGTGGCCGATTCATTGTTGGTGCAGCGTGTGCCAGGGGCAAATTTTATCGGCGGTAATGTGGAGTTTACGGTTACGGTCAATGCTGAGTACGTCGTCCCCATCGACCTGGCCGAGGTACGGGCGACGGTGGCGGGCAAGACAGCCGAACAGGCCCAAGCTGCTCTCCAGGCGCGCTGGCCGTTGGTGCGTCCCCCCGAAATTTATCAAGACCCGCAATGGCTAAGTACATTGCCGCAATTAGATAATCGGATTCAGGTGCGCGTAGAGTATGCCGAGGAGAACGGCCAGTGATTACTGATCACTGGTCACTTTATGATCGGTAAACTACTCGCCATAGATCTCGGCTTAGTCCGGATTGGTGTGGCCGTGTGTGATCCGCTGCGGCTGGCGGCACGGCCTCATTCTGTGCTCGATCGCTCCAGCCGGCGGGCCGATTTTGAACAATTGGCGCGCTTAGTGCAACGTGAAGAAGCTGGCGCAGTGATCTGTGGCTTACCGCTGAGTATTAATGGTGGCGAGAATGATCACACTAAGTCTGTACGAAAATGGGCGATGCGGCTGGCGCAGGCTTTGCGCGTTTTGGTCGGGCGCCCGATTCCAGTGATCTTTTGGGATGAACGCTTGAGCACCTTTGCCGCCCACGAAATTTTAGCGGCAGAAGGCCAGCGTGGCGGCAAAGATGATGCGGTTGCCGCCGCGGTGATCCTGCAAAGTTATCTGGATGCCGAGCGCCAGAACGAATTGATCGATTACGGGCGGATCGAGTTGCCGCCTAAAGCAAGTGAAGGGTAGGTGGTAAGTATTAGTAAAATTGAGTAAGAGAGTACTCATTGTCTTACTGATCCACTGTCCTAGTACACTTGGGCGTAAGTAAGACAGTGAATCAGTAGGACAGTAGGACAGTAG
>JBBRVA010000860.1:0-3685 GCA_038247295.1 Caldilineales bacterium
CACACTGCTCAAGCTGATCACCGGGATCTTGGCCCCAGACGAGGGCCATATGCTGGTCAATGGCCGCATCTCATCGCTGCTGGAATTAGGCGCCGGCTTTCACCCGGACCTGACCGGGCGCGAAAACATCTACCTCAACGGCTCGATCTATGGTCTGAGCCGTGCCCAAATGGATGCCCGCCTCGATAGCATTATTGACTACGCCGAACTGGGCGATTTTATCGACACTCCGATCAAACATTACTCCTCGGGCATGTATGTGCGGCTGGGTTTTGCCGTGGCTATCCACACCGATCCCGATCTACTCCTGGTCGACGAAGTATTAGCGGTTGGCGATGCTAATTTTCAACGCAAATGTCTGATTAGCATCCAACATTTTCGCGACAATGGCGGCACGCTCTTTCTTGTTTCGCACGACTTAGGCACGATCCAATCGATCTGCAAGCGCGCAATCTGGATGGATCACGGCGAGGTGCAGGCCGATGGCCACCCGACCGATGTCGTGATGGCCTACTATGCCCGGTTGGCGCAGCAAGAAGAGGCCAAGGCGCAGAAGAGTCGCCAGCACGGGTCTGACCATGCCGACGGTGAATCAGCGCCGACCGCCGCCGACGCACCACCGCGCCGCTGGGGCACAGGCGAAGTGCGCATTACCAAAGTTGAATTGTGCGATGCACAAGGCGAACCGCGCACCAATTTCCACAATGGCGATACCCTGCTGGTGCGGCTGTCCTATACCGCCCCGCAACGGGTGGAAGCGCCCGTGTTTGGGCTAGCTATTTATCATCAGAACGGTACCCACATTTGTGGCCCCAATACCAAGTTTGGCGAAACGCCAATCCCCGTTGTACACGGCGATGGTGCAATCACCTACTGTGTGCCAGCGTTACCCCTGCTCGAAGGCAGTTATACCCTCTCGGTGGCTGTGGTTAATTTTGCCAACAGCGAAACCTTTGACTACCACGACCGGCTGTACGATTTTCAGGTCTACCGCGGCAAGTCGAATGAGCAGTACGGGTTGGTGACGTTGAACGGGATGTGGGAATTAGCAGAGATTCCAGCCAATTTGGATCAACAACAACCGACCATGCTCCAGGTGTAATCTATGGCGAAAAAGCCATCATTTCTTTCCAGATTCGACCTGAGACGCCGATGGCGGCCTCAACACGAGACCGCGTCCCGATCCCGCTCACAGCCATTCCGGCATCATGGTAGCGGTCGCTTCTGGTGGCACACGCTGCGCAATACAGATTATGTGCCACCGGTTTATGCGCGGCTTTCCGATCAAGAATGGGCACTGATGGCCGAGTGGTTTTCTGTTACCCAGGCGAATAATACGATTGGCGAGATTAATGTCCCCGCCATGGACTTTATTCAAGGCTTGATCATGGGCAACGGCATTCAGCGCATCGTGCAGTTGGGCCATTTCTGTGGCTATTCTGCCCTGTTGATCGGCTTTATGTTGCGTGCGATGCGGGCGAAGCCTGGCCTAATCTCATTTGATATAGCGCAAGAGGTTACCAGCTTTACCCAGCAATGGGTTGCGAAGGCCGGCTTAACTGAATACGTCAAGTTGGTGGTTGCGGATTCGGCCAGTGAAACGGCCTACGACACCGCCAAACTATTTCTGAATGGTGATCCTGAGTTAATTTTAGTCGATTCGTCGCATCAATATGCCCATACGTTGGCCGAATTGGATTTGTGGGCGGCGCGCATGAAAGTTCATTCGATCATGCTTTTACACGACACCAGCCAATTTGCCAGCAACTATGATCCGACCAGCGCTGGGGGGGTGGCGCGTGCCTTAGAAGAGTGGTTGCCTGCCCACCCAGAATTTGGGTACATTAACCTGAATCGCCATGTGCAACTGGGTGCAGATGGCAATGATCTGGTCTACAAAGATGGCTGCGGCCTGGGCATTTTGCAGCGCCAGCGGTGAAATTTTTCGGCGCAAACATAGAAATAGGTAGATGCGAATGAGCCATTCTGAACCAATCAGCAGTCGCCAAGCGACCCTGCCCGATCTGCCGAATACCGGCGAACGCTTGATTCCCGATGCCGAGTCTGCGGCCTGGAACTACCAAGTTCATCTGCATCGCTATCTGCATACCCAAAAATATATCAAGCCCGACTGGACAATTTTGGATTACGGTTGCGGCACGGGCTATGGCTTGCATACGCTGGCTCAATCTACGCGTGCGCTATGTGTCGGCGTTGATAAAAGTGAGTCAATTGCGTATGCTACGCAGCGCTATCCGGCTCGCAATATTCAATACCAGGCTGGCGATTTGACCGACGCTAGCACCCGCTATGGCCAATTCGATCTGATCGTCTCCTTTGATGTGATCGAACATCTAATCGATATTGACGCCTATCTGCAAAATATTGCTGCACAACTGCGCAACGATACAAGCTTGGCCTTTATCTCAACCCCTTGGTCCTATCGGCGCAACAATCGTTGGCCAGCGCATAATGAGTATCACACTTGCGAATTGACCCTGACCGAGTTTTTTGCTTATTTAGATCGCTACTTTAAGATCGAGGAGATAACCTTAGCCCTTGGCATGCTGGTTAAGCTGCGACGCAAAGGTGATGCCCAGAACGATTTAGACGTATTGCTCGTTTCACTATCGGGTCATCATCTGGGGGCCATTGAACACGATCTGGAAACAATGAGCAGCACGATCGAGGCGATGGCCGTCTATCAAGCGGGCGTAGCGTATGCCAGCCAATGGCTGATGGCGCATGAGCAGAGACAAAATAATTTGCGCTATCCCCCCCCCGCAGGAGACTCAGAATTGCAAGTTGTTGATGATCGAGCAGACCCAGCCATTGGTCGCCACCTTTACGGCGTCAACCGAGAGCTTGTCGGCTATTGCGATTCCGCTCTCTACCTATGGGCGTTTAAACGGCGCGACGCTCGAATTCGCATTAGTCAGCGACGGTGGATTGGTTGCCAAAGTTGAGACGCCCATGCTTTTAATACAAGATAATGTGGCCCATCGCTTTCTCTTTCCTGCGCTCCCGGATTCGATGGGCAAAACGTTTCAATTGAGCTTACGCGCACCGGATGCGCGTCCTGGCAACACGATTGGCGTTTGGTGCGACCAGGCGGAACAACCAATTTTTCAGCCCCTCTACCGGCGTTATCGCTGGCAGGGACACCCGCACTATAGCCTGAGCACTGAATTTATCAGCGGTAATCCGTCGGCACCTTCACCAATTGACGAGTGGCAAGCGGAATTAGAAGCGCAACGCCAACGTGTTGCGGCAAGCCATGCCGGCACAAAATATCTGCCGCCAATTGACCAACGCCCTTGGCCTGCCGATGCGTCGATTTGGACAAAATGTCTGGGTGCGCTCCGCTATTATGGTCTGGCCGCAACATTGGGTGAAATGCTGGCCTACGTGCGTTGGAGATTTAGGCGCTAGCGATGTACAATGTTAGGTTGCCCATGTAGAATTGGGTGCTCACGCCCTGCTACCAATCTAGTAAATTTATGACGCGCTCGCAGCCGCAAGAATTGGCACTAAAAACAAATTATGACCCAGCATCTTGGCCTTGACTACGCATTTCTCAAATACTTAGGTGTCTCGATTGAAGGCGAAGGCGCGCTGCACAGCTTCTACCTGCCGCTGTTGGCTGGCCGCGCCCGTGTGCTAGACTTGGGCTGTGGTCTGGGTG
>JBBRVA010000861.1:0-3667 GCA_038247295.1 Caldilineales bacterium
GGGCTCAGCCGAACTAGATACCGCCAGTGTAAGCCGGCGGTTGGGTTGGCATTTAGATCAACTGGCCGAGGTCATCAAGGTTGTACCCCTGGTAAAATCTAGAGGCGGATCAGTCGATATCAAATTGGAAATTGAAGCTGCGCCCGATGTTGATATTCCAATGAAAACCGACGAAGTCGTCGAAGTAACCCGTGACATTATCGAACAAGACCTAGGCCTTAAACTAGGCAAATTGGATGTCCATATGCGCTGTGCACCCTTTGAACCAGACTGGGTCACAAAATAGAATTTATGGGCATGCAACTTAAAATTTTTGTCCATAAGACGGTAGATAACGTTCGGCAATTTTTCAGATCATTAATTACACCTAAAGACAATCCAGCAACACTATTACCTACGCCTGTGGATACCATACAACCCACTGAGGTTGAACAGTCAATTAGCTCAGATTTCGAATTTTTGAACGTGCTCAGTTCAGAACTTAACGCTGACAAACAAGCTGATGCAGCGCCTGCACTTGAGTCAGAAGCGATCAGTTATCCAACCCAAGCAGACAGTGACGAGGTCACAAATTCAACGATAGTGGTGCAAGAAACGGTGGCACAAGATAGAGAAGAGCTGACAAATGTCAACACAAATTTAGAACAAACCGAATTACTCAACACAAATTCAGCCGTCGATTCACAAATAAAGCCTCTTGTAAATCTCACTGCAGATGGCGAGCAATTTACCATAACGGCCCTATTAGAAGGTTTGCTCTTCGTAGCGGATGCGCCGATGGCGGCCAACCAGTTTGCCAGAGTTCTACAGCTTGACATTGTGACCGTTGAGGCAGGGCTAGAAGCATTGGCCCAATTTTATGTGGCCGGTAATCGCGGCCTACGCCTCTTAGAGCACAATAAAAAATTTCAACTAGTGACCGTACCAGCGTTTGCGCCATTAATTGAAGATTTTCTCCACTTAGATTCGAGCACGCGGCTGAGTGGTCCTGCACTGGAGACATTAGCCGTCATTGCCTACCGTCAGCCGGTGACGCGCATGCAAATCGAGGCTGTGCGGGGTGTTGATAGCGCAAGCGTCCTGCGGTCCTTGCTCCAACGTGGGCTCGTCGAAGAAGTTGGCCGGCTCGAATTGGCTGGACGTCCCATTTTGTACGGCGTGACAGATTTGTTTATGCAGCACTTTGGGATTACAAAACTGGGCGAATTACCAGTTTTAGAACCTAGCGAAGCTGACACATTATGGGCTACGACAAAGCTGGCTGAGTCTGAAACATTGCTGGCTTGATCTTACAGTCTGGATTTCAGTAATGGAAGCATAATGGATATTAAAGACAGATATCTGATTTGCGACATAATTTCAACGCTGCATATCACTCTGTCAGTCGGAAGTGTCAGCAAAATAAGCGCTTGTGCCCAAATTGTACGACAAATGTCAGGCACAATTGGCCAGCCTGTGCGATACTATGCCTATAATGATCCAGGCAAGCGGTTCTAAATCTAAAAGGAGTTAAGAAAAGATGCGCACCTATACCCGTTGGACGGTCTTTTCTCTGATCACAATCTTTTTATTAGCTTCATTCGCGACAATTGGCTCAACCATCTATGCCCAAGAAAAGTCTTTAGTTTGGGATCGATTTGACGTTGACATCACGGTCAACGCCGATGGTACATTTAATGTCAGCGAAGCGCAGACTATTCGCTTTACCCAAGGCTCGTTTACTTTTGGTTATCGCGACATCCCCATTCGCAATTTTGATTATATTGACGAATGGGCCATCACTGATCAGAGTGGCAACACCTACTATCCCGCCGATTGGGGTGAAGAACCTTACACATTCGTGGTGGAAGAAGAGAGTTCTAGCTATGTAATCCACTGGTATTTCCCCGCAATCAGTAATGATACAGAAACATATACCCTGAGTTATCGAGTACATGGTGGCTTACGCATCTACGATGGTGGCGACCAGGTATGGTGGAAAGCAATTTATGGCGACCGCTCGTTCCCTGTATTAGCCGGCCAGGTTCGTGTCACTGTACCCAATGCGGCTGAAATTCAAGAATGGGCCGCCTATGTCAATGACAACGACGCCCGCAATTACGCATCAGCAACCGTGGCAGAAAATAAGCGTCAGATTCTTTTCGATTTGACTCAGCGGCTGGACGGTGGAGAAGAATTTGAAGTGCGCGTCCAATTTAGCCATGGCGTTGTCGATGCCGTTACGCCGGCTTGGCAAGCGCGTGCCGATGCGGAAGCCGCCCGCCAAGATGCCGAACGCGCCTTTCGGGAACAGTGGGCGCCAATAGCTACGCTGGGCTTTGGTGCACTCGGCTTGCTTTTGATCGTGGGCAGCCCTGCCGTACTCTATGGTCTCTGGTATCGTTTTGGCCGTGATAAACCGGTCCAGATGGTGGCAGACTATCTACCCGAACCGCCAGACGATCTGCCCCCAGGCATGGCGGGTGCCCTACTCGACGAAAAGGTCGATATGCAAGACATTATCGCGACCCTTGTTGATCTAGCACGTCGCAAGGCAATTAGCATTACCGAAGAGCGCAAAGAGGGCTTCTTTAGCAGCGGCAGTGATTTTGTCTACCGCCGCGAACGCGACGATGTAAAACTGCGTCCCTATGAACGGGAATTGCTAATAGCCGTTTTTGGCGCCAATGATGAAGTCTCTTTGTCTAAACTCAAGGATAAATTTTACGCCAAGTTGCCGACGATTCGTAATAGTATCTACAAAGCTGTCACCGATGAAAACCTATTCCCAAAAAGCCCAGAAATGATGCGCGGTATGTATGCTGCGTTAGCCATTGGCGGGTTGGTGATTGCCTTTATCCTGGGCGCTGCCCTGCTAGCTATATTTGGCAATTTAACCGCTGCCGCCGTCCTGCCAGGCATCGGCTTTGGTGTCATTGCAGTGGGTCTCTTAATTCTATCGCGCAATATGCCGCGCAAAACCGATCATGGGGCAGAAGTTGCCGCCCGCTGGCAAGCATTCAAGCGCTACCTCACCAATATCGACAAATATACCAATCTAGAAGCCCAGAAGGAAATCTGGGATCAATGGTTGCCCTACGCGATTGCCTTTGGCATCGATCGTGACTATATTCGCAAATTTGAGGGTGTCGATGCACCTGCACCAGGTTGGTATATTCCTTCACCAACCATGTATGATCCTTATCGACGTCGTTATTATGGCACACCGTGGGTCGGCCCTGTGCTAGGCCAAGGTGGAACACAGGGTACTGATTTCGGTCGAAATGAAGGTGGTGGCGGTCTGGGCGGTGGGCTGAGCGACGCCAGTCGTGGCATGGGCACGAGCCTTGCCAGCATGAGTGCCGGGCTGGGCGCCATGGTCAGTAGCGCGAGCAGCGTCTTTACCAGCCGTCCGGCGCCGACACCATCCAGTGGCGGGGGATGGAGTAGTGGCGGCGGTGGCTTCTCCGGCGGTGGCGGCGGAGGTGGTGGCGGTGGCGGCGGTGGCGGCGGTGGGTTTGGCTAATCCGAAACTTCCACTGCGAGCTTGCGTACATACTTGCAGAGCAAATTAAATTAGGACTTACGCCGTCTGGGCGGGTGCCCCCAGGGCGCGAACCCCGCTTCGCCCCCCGGGCGCACCCCCCCCGACGGCACAGGTAAAAAGATTTTGAGGTACGCCAATAAA
>JBBRVA010000862.1:0-3666 GCA_038247295.1 Caldilineales bacterium
ATGCAGCATATTGGCAAGACGGCGACGATTGCCATCCGCCAGCCGTCGCAAGGACCCACCTTTGGCATCAAAGGTGGCGCAGCCGGTGGTGGCTACAGCCAAGTCGTGCCGATGGAGCAATTTAATCTGCACATGACGGGCGATATCCACGCCGTGACCGCGGCCAACAATCTGCTGGCGGCAATGATTGATAACCACATCTACCAGGGCAACGAACTCAAGATCGACCCCAACGCGATCACCTGGCGGCGCGTGATGGATGTGAGCGACCGCGACTTGCGCAATATCATCATTGGTCTGGGTGGATCGGGCGATGGCATCCCGCGTCAGAGTGGGTTTGACATTACCGTGGCCAGCGAAGTGATGGCAGTGCTGGCGCTGACCACCAGTTTGCGCGATATGCGCGCACGTTTTGCCCGCATCGTGATCGGCCAGAGCAGCGACAAGAAACCGGTAACGGCCGAACAATTGGGCGCGGCTGGCGCGATGACGGTGCTAATGAAAGAAGCGATCAAGCCAAATCTTTTCCAGACATTGGAAAATACACCAGCGCTAGTGCATGCCGGCCCCTTTGCCAACATCGCCCACGGCAACAGTTCGATCTTGGCGGATCAGATCGGCATCAAGAGCGCCGACTTCCTGATCACCGAAGCCGGTTTCGGAGCCGACATCGGCGCCGAAAAATTCTTTAACATCAAATGTCGCTACAGCGGTCTGCGCCCCGACGCGGCGGTGGTGGTGACAACGGTGCGCGCGCTCAAGCTGCACACGGGCAAATATCGCGTTGTCCCCGGCAAGCCGCTGCCCGAGAAGATGGTGCTAGAGAATCCGGACGATGTCTACGTGGGTGCATCCAATTTGCGCAAGCAGATCGAAAATATGCTCAAACATGGCGTCAGCCCCGTCGTTAGCATCAACCACTTTAGCACCGATTTCCAGAGCGAGATCGACACAATCTTCCAGGTGGCGAAAGAGCTGGGCGTGCGCTGCGCCCTGGCCAATCACTGGGCCGAGGGTGGTGCAGGCGCAGCGGATGTGGCGCGCGCGGTGGTGGAAGCGGCCAATGAGCCGACCGACTTCAAATTCCTATACGAATTAAACCAACCAATCAAGGCTAAGATCGAGACGATTGCCAAAGAGATTTATGGTGCTGGCAGCGTGGTCTACGAGGCCAAGGCCGAAGGGCAGATCAAACAGTACGAAAACAGTGGCTTTGGTGGCCTGCCGATCTGTATGGCAAAGACGCACCTAAGTCTGACCGCTGATCCGAGCATCAAGGGTGCGCCGACCGGCTTTACGTTGCCGATTCGCGAAGTGCGCGCCAGCGTGGGCGCCGGCTTTATCTACCCGATTGTAGGCGACATGCGCACGATGCCAGGTCTGCCCGGCCACCCCGCCGCGGAACGGGTCGACATTGACTTTGAAACCGGTCGGGTTGTTGGCTTGTTTTAGCGGCAAACCAGCAATTTTAGGGTATAATTGCCAAGCAGATAGAATTTCTGGGGAACTAAATGAACGTGGATATTAGCTTAGTTGAGCCTGTAGCAACCCAAGCTTGGTTTGATGCTAGATCAAGGCTCCTCTGCGTTGAAATTAATGGCGTGATCGAAAGTATTGACTTTGACCAAATTCCCGAAGAGGACTTTGAATCCGCGACCCCGATTATTAAATTTGAACTTGGCTCACAAGGCGCGATCGTGGTTTGCCGCCATCACGATGGTGATGAAACCTGGTTGCCCGTGGATATGTGGCTACCGGGCGGCTTTACACCGCCGCTAAAAAATAATCAGCAAATTAAGCAGAAATTTTCAACATAATTGTGCGTAAGGAAAGGTAAACAATGGCTTACACAGAACTGGATCTAGAAGAACTCTACTTGCAAATGCAAGATGATCTGTATGACGGCGTCAAGGAAGAGATTCCGCAACAGGTGCGCGAGGCGCTGCAACGCGGTCAAACGCCGCAGGAAATTCTGGATGCCGGCCTCGTGGCAGGGATGGATATTGTCGGCGTCGATTTCCGCGACGGCATCTTGTTCGTGCCAGAAGTGCTGATGGCGGCCAACGCGATGAAGGCGGGCATGGAGCTTTTGCGCCCTCTGCTCACCGAAACCGGGGCCGAACGCATTGGCACCGCCGTGGTCGGCACGGTCAAGGGTGATATTCACGACATTGGCAAAAACCTGGTCGCGATGATGTTGGAAGGCGCCGGCTTTGAGGTGATCAACCTGGGCATCAATGTGGACGCCGATAAATTTATCGCCGCCATTCACGAACACAAGCCCGACATTCTGGGCATGAGCGCATTGCTGACGACGACGATGCCCTACATGAAAGTTGTGGTTGATGCGTTGGGCGAAGAAGGCATGCGCGATGATATCTATGTAATGGTAGGTGGTGCGCCCGTTACAGAGAATTTTGCCCGCGATGTAGGCGCCGATGCCTATGGCCGCGACGCGGCCGTCAGCGTCGAGATTGCCAAACGTTACATGGCACGCATGCACAAGGCCAAGCGCGACGCCAAAGCAGCCGCTGCCGCCGCTGCTGCGTGAGAAGAAAATATATCTGAACTAGTTGCAACACACGTCTGGTTTGATGCAAAGGGAAGATCGCGACAAGGATCTTAATTTATAGACTCCCCATCGTTGTGGCGATGGGGAGTTTTATCGCATGAGGCCACGTAGCATGCGGTCGTGCGGAGAGCGTTTATATGTTTGGTAATTACACCTATCTAGTTTGGCTGATTGGCTGTATTGGCCTACCCCTGCTCTTACTGCTGGGTTGGCGACAACAACTCTGGTCCCAGCGCAGAACATTGGCCTGGGTCCTCCTCGGTTCACTGCTCGGTGGCTGGGCCTGGGATGCGCTAGCCGTACGCTTCGCGCTCTGGTATTACGATCCGGGCCGGATTGTCGGCGTTTGGTTTTTAGGTCTACCGCTGGAGGAATGGCTCTGGATCATAGGAACAACGCTCATGTTTGGCGGATTAACCGTCATCCTGGCGGAACGCAGTAAGATTTCGCACGCGGGTCGTCCATCCGGTTATATACAGAAGAAGATGACGGACTGATGATGAATTTGATTCCCACCCACTTTTCCCACCTGTTTATGTTATGTGTGGCCGGCATCGCCTTCCATGCGATATTGTGGGCGCGCAACGGCCACTTTTTATGGAGCCAACGCCGCATCATCCTCACCGTAATCGCCGCCGCCGAGTTCTGGACGCTAATCACCGACCCGATCGGCGGTCATGTGCGCGCTTGGATCTTTGACCCAGAGAAGGTGCTGGGCATCTGGCTCTTTGGCCTTACCCCGATTGAAGACTTCTTTGGCATGGCGGTGGTCAGTAGCGCCGCCGCCTGTGCCGTCTTGGTCTTTGGCTATGGACCGCGCCGCTGGATCTGATCCCACAGTTGCATACCGCAAGGCGCTCATTCCACAATTAGATTGCCCAATGGCACGCCAGTGGCATCGCTTGGCAGATGCTCGCCGTTTGCTTGGACAAGCCGATCTCCAAGTTGTATTCACCGCTCGCTAAGTCCGACGGCAATTGAATTTGGTACTCATCCAGAATGTGCCAACCGGGCTGCCAACGCGTGGTCAGCAGCGAATTTTCACCCGGTGGATTGTCCTTGCCAGCGACGAGCATGGGATTACCCAAGTCGTC